>JAIDTL010000030.1 GCA_029060725.1 Muribaculaceae bacterium
TCCATAAGCTATTCACATTACTTAATCCTAAAAATTGAATATCTAATTATATTTGGTGGTCTAATCTCATTCGGCACAATGAAAAGCAGTAAAATAAAAGGTTTCTTCTATCCCGGAAACGCTGTGCATGGCGAACCCGATTACGGGCTTGCCGATAATTTCGTGCGTACAGCCGAGGCGTTTGCCAACACCACTTATCACTGCGTATATATCATCGACTATTTCCGCAAGAACTTCCTGTATGTCTCGCCCAATCCTCTTTTTCTTTGTGGAATGTCGGCTGACGCTGTTAAAAGCAAGGGCTATCAGTTCTATATAGATCATGTCCCGGCTGATGAAGCGGATATGCTACTTGAGATAAACAAGGCAGGATTTTCGTTTATAAATGATGTTCCTTTAGAGGAATAGAGTTATTGGCTTTTCCCTCGATGATTCACTTCTGATAGACTATGAGAGTGTGATGCACTCCACCAAAATGCGGACAGACATTATAGCTCTTGAAGATTCAGAGGTAATCGTAATCCCGGCAAAGATTATACGAGAAAAGTTGAACCGAGATCATGAACTTAACAAGAACCTGATGAAGGGGCTGTTTGAGCAACTGTATGATCAGTTCTTGGAGTTTAGTAACCATACTCCAGGGCAAAGGTATCTCCGACTGCTTGACCGTTATCCTCGGATAACTGAAATTGCATCATACGGAGATATTGCCTCGTATCTCAATATCTCACTCAGTACTTCAACGAATAAACATTCAGAAGAAAATACAAAATAAAATTATTCAATCTATGAGAAAACTTATTTTACTTATTTTGTCAATAACTGCATATTTGAACATCAATGCTCAAACATCTGACGATAGTTGCGTGCAACCGGCGGCAATTGTTGACGGGTTGTTTTTTGACAAATCCATGCATACGAAATCCCTTATTCCCGGAGGATCCACTATGGCCGTCCTTAAAGATCCGGAGGGGAATATGGTTATGGCTGTGTATCTGCCACAGGGCTATGTCTTGGAGGAATCTATAATCGAAAAGGCTATTCCGACAGACCGCGTGAAATACGCTAAAAGGTTGCTGCGAGACTATGAAGGCCGCAGACCTCAAACGACTGCCAATTATACCGGTATCGGTGTTACCGTTGGAGAACCATTCATCGAATTTGAATATCTTGATACGGAGAATAATGTCTGGAACAACGAAAAACTGAAAGATAAAGTTTATGTAATCAATCTGTGGCAGACGGAATGCGGGCCTTGCAGACGAGAAATGCCAACCCTCTCTAAATGGAAAGAACAGTTTCCTGATGTGGTCTTCCTATCAGCATCCCGACACAATACAGAAGAAATACTTCCAATCGTCAATCAACATAATTTTACATGGACACACCTTCAGGAGGCTACCGACTTAGTTGCTCTTGTTCGGCAGCAGGGATTTCCCCTGACGATTGTTGTTGATAAGAAAGGAATCGTTCGTTTTGCGAAAGTAGGTGCTTCAGAAGAAAACCAAGCTGAGGCTGTTTCTATTATTGAAAGATTATCAGGAAAGTGATGTCAGATTGTAATCCTTACATGGAAATATTGCCTCTTTCCCAACATTTATGGCCGTCAACTTCAAAGAATCAGAGAAATTATAGCATTATGGACACAAACAAAACGAACAAATAGAAAGGAATATAATGGTATATGAAACATCTGATTCTTTTAATTCTGTTGATAGTTCTATTGAGCTGTTGTAGGACGCAAACATTATCCAAAACATCCAATGAAAGAATAATTCATGGATATAGCTATGACAACACAACAGGAGAAGGACTTAATGGGACTTTTGTGTACAACCTTACTCAAGGAATAATGACAGTTGCAGATTCAATTGGTAGATTTAAACTAAAAGTAAGCGATGGTGATTCCATCCGGTTTAAGTATGTCGGAATGAAAGACAGTGTTATACTTATATCAAAGAAAACTCTTTCATATTTGCAGGTTGGACTGGATACTGCCAATACAACTCTAATAGGCAATGAGATAGTCCCAACATTCTATTATTTCAACGAAGAATGGATTCCAGGAGCAAATATAAATATGATCTGTGAGGATTCTATATCCAACATTGAGTTCAATAAGCACAAGGTTAATGGCTGGTATCCGGTTGCGGACTTTCCCGAAAACAACATTGAAGGAAAAGCGTTTGTTACGACAAAAGATTTTGCCGAAGTTTCTCTTGATACAGTATCAGTTCCGGATATGGCGGTGATTGAAGGAAGGTTGAAAGCGGAGATGATTCAGAAATGGGCTGAGGCTACTGAAAGCAGAATTGGTAAACGAATAGGTTTCGTATTTAACGACTCTGTGATAATGGCTCCTACAATAAATTGTCGGATAGGAAGTGGGAGTTTTACAATCAATAGCCCAGATAAAGCACTGATGCTCGAAATCTATAATTCATTGAAAGAAAAGTGAGTATTACTTGACCGCTATCCTCGGATAACTGAAACTGCATCATACGGAGATATTGCCGCGTATCTCAATATCTCTCGCCGTCAGCTTCAGAGAATACGCGAAACTTTATCATGATTCAAAAAAATTATTGAGATATGGTCTTAAATTCGAGAAAAATTTATTAAATTCGCATTTAAATTGAAATAAAAAATATGTCCAAACCAACAAAATTATATCTTCGCAGGATCCTATTATATACTATAGCATTTATTCTTGTAGGAGTTGCATTCACTGTATATGCCAATATTCGAGTGGATCGTACTACCAAGGATAAAATATTCCTACATCTTGATTCCGTTCCTTACAATAAAGTCGCATTATTGCTTGGTACTAATCCGCTTAATAAGTGGGGAGGTCCAAATTCATATTTTACCAACAGAATTAATACGGCTGCCGAACTATATCATGCAGGAAAGGTCGACTTCATCATTGCCAGCGGCGATAACCACACTATAGAATACGACGAACCGACAGCCATGCGTGATTCATTGATTGCACACGGAGTGCCTGAAAGCAAGATAATACTTGATTTCGCTGGTTTCAGGACGCTGGATTCAGTTGTAAGGGCAAAGGAAATATTTGGTTGCGACTCGCTTACCATAATATCCCAGGCTGATCATGATGCAAGGGCATTGTATCTTGCCGAGGCAAATGGAATTGATGCGGTTGCTGCTGTCGCCCCGCTAAGGGCAGGCAGATGGGTACGTATCCGTCTGGCAATACGCGAATGGCTTGCAAGAGATAAAATGATACTTGATATTATTTTCGGCAAACAACCACATTTCCTTGGAGATAAAATAGATATTCCCGATATATTGTATCAGAAAAGCTATTCTACAAAAACCGGAATGTCGATGAAGATAGTTCAGCCTGACTATATAGTATCGACTATTGATTCTTTGGTAGTTGAGTTGTCTAATACCGGAAATGAAGATGCCACTACAGGAGAATGGTTCGAGATAGAACGCCTTTGTGAAGACAGTGTATGGCGAGAGTTTCCTTTCAATGATGTATTTTTCAATGACCTTGGATATGTAGTATCTAAGGATCGCCCTTTGATAATGACAATTAAGCCATGGTTTTATAAAAAACCATGGAGACCGGGCAAATATCGCATAGCCAAGAAGTTCCATTATCCTCCAGTTCCTATTATAAAAAGCGACACTGTATATGTCGAATTTGAAGTCAAGGAATAGCAATCATCAAGATAGATCGTCAGCAGGCACCATACGTTGAGTCAAAGCCATTCCATAAATCTCAGAAAGTAGAGCAGCGTTTTCGAGACGGCAGCATTCAGATTTCCCTAAAAGTAGTGATTAATAATGAACTCGAGCGTCTGATTCTTGGATATGGGGGACATGCCGAAGTCATAGCCCCACCGGAGTTTCGTGTCAGCGTGGCTGAAAGCGTAATTAAAGCAGCTTCTCATTATAAGCAAGATTGAACCATAATATCAGATGATTTGTTAGAAGGAAAACACTTACCCTTAATTCCACTAAACTATGAAAAAGACAATCATCATTCTCAGCCTTATCTTCGCTGCAATGTCAGCCAATGCCGACATTAAGGAAAGCCTCATGACCCTTTTGCGCAATCAAGCAAAAACAAGCCAAACAGCCAAAAAACCGCAACCCTTCAAGATGAGTCAACAGAAGCAAGACTCAATCGTAAGGTCGGTGACAGGTCTCTATTCTAATGGCAAAATATCTGCTGATAGTGTCGTCAGCCTTGCTCTATATCACAAGACGGGAAGTCCGGAAGTAGCTGAAAAGCTATTGAAGACAGTCGTATCCGAAAACAATCTGCGAAGCGTCGCAGAACTCGGAGCCCTCTATGCTCTGACGCCCCAGTTAAGCGGCAAAGCGGCGGATGGCGTTAAGCTTCTTCAGGCAGCCGCCAACGCAGGCTATAACGACGCCAACGCATATCTTGGAGTATACTACTACAACCATAACGATTTCAAGAAAGCCAAGACATTCTTAGACAAATGCAATCCCTTGGACTTAGGAATTGGAAACACCGCCCTGGGAGCCATGTTTCTTCAAGGGAAAGGTGTGAAGACAGATGTGCCCAAGGCAAGGGAATATTTCCACAAAGCTGCATTGCAAGGCTATCCACGCGGTGCAAGCCTGTATGGACACAATCTACGTGCCAGCGGTGGCGGTCCGATCGACTATCCTGAAGCTTTCTTCTGGCTATATATAGCCGGCGACCTCGGCGACGACACTGCACGTGCCACTCTCGGACGCCAACTTAACGGCGAAAGCTTTGGTGAAGGGGAGGCTGCTGAAGACGGTGAACTTGCTCTTTACTGGATATCAACAGTAAACAGCATGCAGAACATGAAGAATGAGCCGGTATATAAAGATGGTTTCCTAAAAGGACTCAAGTCAAAGGAGGCTGCGGCTGAAAAGGGCGACGACTGGGCACGCCTCTACCTCGGAAGTATGAACTTCAATGGCGATTACCTCAACCAAAACTATCCTCAGGCCCTTCGCTATTATGAAGCAATTGCCCGCGATGGCAAACTTCCCAACACTGCACTTGCTCTCGTTAATTCCAGACTCTCATATATGTATAAGAACGGAAAGGGCACAAAGGCAGATGCCACAAAAGCAGCCCGCTACGCAAAAGCTGCAGCCCAATATGGAAGTCTGGGAGCCTATAAGGCTACTGAACACTTAAAATAGCATACATAACAGCATATCATACAACTTTATCAATAGAAAGTTGAGTAAATAAAATGGGTGAGTCTCTTAAGACCCACCCATTTTTTCTTCCATCAGATTAAGCATCTTAATAGTCGCCTTTATTGCCGCTTCAGTCTGGTCGGCATCAAGTCCGCGAGTACGATAAATCCTGTCGTTCCATTCCCAGGTGATGACCGTCTGCACAAGAGCATCAGTTCGGCCACCCGGAGGAATCGACACCACGTAATTGGCAAGATGTGGGAAACGGCGTCCCAACTTCTCCTTGTAAAGCTGCTTCAATGCCTTCATAAAGGCATCAAACTGACCGTTGCCCGAAGCTCTCACCTCATGCGTCTCGCCATTTATTTCTATCTTAAGCGCAGCCATGGGCTTCAGTCCGTATGCAGTGCTTACCATATAGCTAAGGAGTTTCACATGATCTGCCAGTGACTCACTATTGAGCACATCTGAAATAATATATGGAAGGTCTTCCTGCGTCACGACCTCCTTCTTATCTCCAAGCTCAATGATGCGAGCTGTCACCTTCTTTGTCTGCTCCGGTGTCAGTTCAAGCCCAAGCTGCTCAAGATTCTTCAGTATGTTAGCCTTCCCGCTGTTCTTCCCAAGTGCATACTCTCGCTTGCGTCCAAAGCGTTCTGGAAGCAAATCATTGCAATAAAGATTAGCCTTATTGTCGCCATCTGCATGCACACCTGCCACTTGCGTGAAGACGCTCTCTCCTGTGATAGGACGATTGGGGGGTATGGCAATTCCAGAATAATTTTCCACCAAACGGCTCACATCGTTCAGTCGCTCCTCCTTAATATTGGTATGCGCATTGAATTGATCTTTCAGAATAGCCTGCACACTTGCAAGAGGCGCATTTCCCGCCCTCTCGCCAAGACCATTGACCGAAGTATGGATACCCTTGCACCCTCCAAGCACTGCTGCCAATACATTAGAAATGGCAAGATCATAGTCATTGTGCGCATGGAAATCAAAATGGATGCCCGGATAAAGCTTCACCATCTTTCGCATGAATAGAAGGAGTTCCAACGGATTCAGAATGCCTAAGGTGTCGGGGAGCATGAAACGCTTCACTCCACAATCCTTCAGAGCATCCATCATTGAGAAGACATAGTCCGGAGAACTCTTTATGCCATTGCTCCAATCCTCCAAATACACATTCACATTGATTCCCATGTCACGGGCCATCTTAATGTTGCGTCTTATATCCTCAAAATGTTCCTCCGGAGTTTTCTTTAGCTGATTGCGGCAGTGATTTTCTGAGCCCTTGCAAAGCAGATTTATATTGACGCATCCGCAATCATTGATCCAATTGAGCGAAACGCCATCATCTACAAAACCCAATACCTCCACACGATGCAAAAAACCGGCTTGTCGAGCCCACTTGCATATTCTGGTTACGGCATCTTTCTCTCCTTCTGAAACCCTGGCTGATGCCACCTCAATTCGATCTACATTCAAATCGTTGAGTAAAGCACGAGCCACCATGAGTTTCTCATGAGGCACAAAACTCACTCCGGATGTCTGTTCGCCATCGCGCAGCGTGGTGTCCATAATCTCGACACTCGCGGAGTGACTGCTCATTCCTTTCTTAATTTCTGTCGTCACGCCTTCGCAGCCTCCTCCCAGGCCTCGGTCTTATCCTTATTTTCCAAGAGGAAATCTATGTCATCGAGAGCATTCATCAGGCAATACTTCTTGTATCCGTTGATCTCGAATTTCTGACTCTCCCCGGTAGACATATTAGTGACAGTTTGATTCGGAAGATCCACTTCCACCTGAGTCTTAGGGTCTTTCTCTATTGAAGCAAACAGATTAGCCAAAAACTTCTCGCTCACCACTACAGGAAGCACAAAATTATTAAGTTCGTTATTCTTGTGAATGTCTGCAAAGAAGCTGCTTATCACCACACGAAAACCGTAGCCTGCAATAGCCCAAGCTGCATGTTCGCGACTCGAGCCACTACCGAAATTCTTTCCTGCTACCAGAATCTCACCGCTATATTTAGGATTGTTCAAAACGAAATCTTCATTAAGCGAGCCATCCGGATTATAACGCCAATCCCGGAAAAGATTTTCTCCAAAGAAGCTTTCTTCGCGAGTGGTAGCCTTAAGGAAACGTGCAGGGATTATCTGGTCTGTGTCAACATTTTCTAATGGAAGTGGTACACAAGTGCTTGTTATGACATCGAATTTTTGTTTCATTTCTCTTTGATCAATTTAAACGATTAAACATTTAACCTTTTAAACATCAACTTTCATGAGAGAAAATTGATTTATAAGGTTCTTGGATCGGTGATGACTCCTGTCACTGCTGCTGCCGCTGCCACAAGAGGACTTGCAAGCACAGTCCGTGCGCCAGGTCCCTGACGACCTTCGAAGTTTCTGTTAGAGGTAGAGACAGAAAGTTTGCCTGCCGGAATCTTATCATCATTCATAGCCAAGCAAGCAGAGCATCCGGGTTGACGGATTTCAAATCCGGCTTCTTCCAAAACCTTGTCAAGGCCCTCCTCTTTAATTTGATCATATACCATCCATGAGCCGGGGACAAGCCAAGCCGTGACGCTATCGGCTTTCTTTCTTCCTTTTGCTATGGAGGCAAAAGCCCGGAAGTCTTCAATTCTGCCGTTAGTGCAGGCGCCAAGGAATACATAATCCACCGGCACCCCAAGAAGTTTTTGTCCCGGCTTAAAGCCCATATAGTCAAGGCTCTTTAGATACGATGCCTTTCCTGCTTCCGGCACAGTGTCAAGAGCAGGAATCGTCTGGGTGATGCCAATTCCCATTCCGGGATTAGTGCCGTATGTGACAAACGGCTCGATATCTTCTGCTTTGAATGTCAGTTCCTTGTCAAAGACTGCATCATCGCCGCTCTTGAGAGTCTTCCAATATTCCACTGCCTTATCCCATTCTTCTCCTTTAGGCGCATACTCACGCCCTTTTATATATTCAAATGTCACCTCATCCGGAGCAATGAAACCACCGCGGGCACCCATCTCTATTGAAAGATTGCAAAGCGTCAGACGCCCTTCCATCGAAAGATTTCTCACTGCCTCGCCGGCATATTCTACAAAATATCCGGTTGCTCCGGATGTAGTGAGCTTTGACATCAAGAAAAGCGCAACGTCTTTTGCGGTCACATCCTTTCCAAGCTTTCCTTCGATATTTATCCTCATGGATTTAGGCTTCTGCTGAAGGATACATTGGGATGCAAGCACCATCTCAACTTCAGACGTACCGATCCCAAATGCTACAGCACCCATTGCCCCATGTGTCGAAGTATGCGAGTCGCCACATACGATTGTCATTCCCGGCAATGAAAGGCCTCGCTCCGGACCCACTACATGGATGATGCCATTCTTGGGATTCATCATTCCGAAATGCTCCAGACCAAATTCCTCTGCATTGCGCGAGAGGGTATCGACCTGAGTTTTGCTGATTGGATCCTCTATCGGCTTGTCCTGGTCATGTGTCGGTGTATTATGGTCCGGCATACAAAAGATGTTGCCCGGACGGAAACATTTGATACCACGGCGACGCATACCCTCAAAGGCTTGCGGACTTGTCACCTCATGACAATACAGGCGATCAATGTACAACTGCTCAGGACCATCTTCCACATGCTGCACTACATGCTTATCCCAAATCTTATCAAACAGAGTGTTTGCCATATCTTTATACTTAAGTTAATATTTTTACCTTAGAAATTGCAAAATTAATCTAAATTCCATAGAAATCCTAATATTCCAATCATTTTCATAATAAAAAAATATCAATTAATCCCCAAAATTTCGTCATCTTTGCATTTATGAACTACATAAACTCTAAAATCTATAATATCCAAAACCACAACCCCATGATTCCTTAAGATTATGAAGAGCAGGATGGAGCTATAGAAGAAGACTGATTTTTATAGCTGATTATATATATAATGACCAAAAATACTAAAAAAAATGGCGTGTTGCTTAATTTTTTGGGATTCAATATTTGATAGACTGAATTTTTTCACTAATTTTGCAGTCTGAAAACAAAATACAACTTATAATACTTCGTTAGAGATATGACAAAAGCAGAAATCGCAAACGAAATTGCAAAGAAGACTGGTATCGACAAATCTACTACAATAGAAGTCATCGAACAGTTCATGAATGTAGTAAAAGACAGCCTCGCTCACGGTGAAAACGTATATCTCCGTGGTTTCGGTTCTTTCATCATCAAAGAAAGAGCTGAAAAGACAGCTCGCAACATCACTAAGAACACAGCTGTCATCATCCCGGCTCACAACATCCCGGCTTTCAAACCGGCCCCCGTATTCAAGGAAGCTGTCGCTAAGGGTTGATACTGATCGTCGACAAAACAATCTTAAAAGTCCCACTGATGCCATTCATCAGCGGGACTTTTAGTATCATGTTTTATTATTTTAGTTATATGTTATTTTTCACTCGTCGTAACGGATGAATTTACCTTTTTCCGTAAATCTTACGTCTTTGCCATTCGAGAGCTCCACTTCATATCCATAGTTTTTCTTTTCTATACTTGTCACTTTGGCTTTTGACTGGTTTTCGCTCACAAATGTAATGATTGGATTTGGTATCAGGTCGGAAGGCACAGCCGAAGAGGGAGCCACCTCTACTTCTTTCCAATTGCCATGCTTGTCGAAAGAAATTTCACTTCCATCTGTCATCACCACATCATACTCTCTGATGTGACCAAAATCTTTGCCAATCTTTATATGGCTGACTTTCGACTTGAAATTATCTTTCAAGATTGTCTGTGCCTCTGCCGGAAGTATGTTGACATCGCGTGAGTAATTGTTTTTTGCTGAAGCGGTTAAGACTCCGATGACGACTGCGAGAAATAAAAATAACTTTTTCATAGTATTAAATGGTGTTGGGTGTGTTTAATTTATTCTTTATCCTTAAAATGCCTTTACTATCTACAATGTTCACGCTTAACAAAAATGTAAACACATCTCAACAATTATGCAATAAAAGATGGTGCTCGCTATTGGCAAGCACCATCTTAATCATATTATTTCATCTTTTTACTCGGCAGTAAGAACCTTGCTCCGCACTATAGTGCCATCGCTATAAGTAGCTACTTTGATAGCGATTCCGGCACTCTTGCCACTGAGAGGGCGTCCCTGAAGGTCGTACCATTTCACATCTACAGGGGAGCCTTCTATTGTAGCTGCAGAAGTCGGATCGCCCCAGTAGCCCATCTGGCTGTAGACGTCTTCACCATTTTCATTGACATAGATGCTGCGGATGCCTACACTTTTCACTTCTCCATCATAATCGAAATACACAGTGTGATCTTCCGGATCCTCAATCGTCATCCAGATATAATACCAGTCACAGAACAGATAAGGTATGCGCGACGTCCTACCTAAATTCCATTCTTCGTATGAGATGTCGAAATATTGCAATTCTCCGTTTACGTATACTTCATAGAAAAGATTTTCCATATTAAGCATATTTCCTTCTACATCTACATTGGGAATCATAAACCATACACGCTTACCCCAATCATCGTTGATATATTCCAATCCGTAAGGCGCTGCTGGAGCTGTCGCCGGATTCCTATGCTGAAGATAGATAGAAACATCATCATAGAAATATAGAGGGAACAATTCATTGGGAGTTGAATTTATGATATAGCCTCTCACCATAGAAAGTTTACCCTCTTCAGCATCATAGTCAAAAATGGCACTGTCGGCATATCTCGCCACTTGAATCTGCTCGCCATCTTCGTTTTCCTCCATAGAGAATTCCGCACCACAGAAATAACTGTAATAGTAAATCTCCATGTCAGCTCCGAGATACTGTCCGGAAGGGAATGTCACCTTTCCGTCGGCTATCTTACCCTTCACCCATGCCTCAGGAAGCGAACGATCTAAACCATTTATGTAGAAATCATCGCCATCAATCGCAACATGCACTAAATTGTTCCTGAATCCGTCAAACATAACCCAGTTTGCTACGGCAATACCTTCTGGCACAGCAACTGGCTCAGCTTTGGCTGGCACCATCTTTATATCACGGTCGCCAAACCCTTTCCAAATCCAGACGGCATTTCCTTCCACTGTCTCATCCGGAGTATGCACACACACTCCCAAAAGCATCTTAGGATCTGCAGAAGTCAAAGACCCATCTTCTCCAATATTCAAGACGTAGCGGCAATCGTCTGTCACCACAAAAGTACCGACGTTATTCTCATTGATTTCCACTTTCATAGGAGCAAGATATACTATGAGCTCTTCTTCATAATCTTCATCATACTCCACATAGATCGCCTGCACTCCATTCATCACGAGAGTATTGCCTTCACGCTCGAATCGTGTCCAAGTATTGACCGGATATTCCGATGCCATGTGGCTCAGATAGACATAGCCGTCTTCCCCCTCTACCATCTGCACCACCGATCCAAGTATTTGACCATGAGTAGCTTGGAAAGCTGTGGTCACAAAGCCATCACACGTACGGTCGAGCCATGAAAGCTCTCCATCGGGAGCATCAAAAATCACTTTATCGTCCACTTGCGGAGCATCCATCTTCACTTGCGGGGCGTACGCAACGTTTGTCGCCTCCATTGAGAAGGCTGCAGCCGCGACAGCTGCAAATACGGTAAAAAACTTATTCATAAGCGTCATATTATTGTTAAAATTTTTCTTTACAAATCATCTCCCTACACCACACCTTCCTCCTTTCGCTCTGCAAAATTACTAAAAATTCCTAAATATACATCTACAGTACATGTATAAACCATATAATTTTGCACAATAATGAAATTTTTTATATCTTTGAAAAATTTTTTGAGTATTACCACTAATAACTAACCCTACATTCTGACAATGATGAAAAAAAACATCATCCCATTGCTTATGCTCGGCGCGGCATTCTCGCTGAATATCGCCCCTGCTCACGCACAATCCCGCTACGATTTCGCTAAATTGAAAATGGAAAATCTTGGCCGTGGAGTAGTAGCTGTACGTGAATCGCCCGATAAAGTCAATATATCTTGGCGCTATCTATCGCAAGATCCGGAATCGCAATCTTTCGACGTCTATCGAGACGGAAAGAAAATCAACAAATCTCCAATCACAGACGCCACTTTCTTTACCGACAATTATAAAGGCTCAAAACCTGCCGTATATGAGGTGCGCCCAACTAAAGGAAAACTGACCGGCTCATATACCCTCCCGGTTGATGCTCCGCTGGGATACATCGACATCCCATTAGACCGCCCCGCACTTGGCGTAGACTTCTGGGGCAAAGAATATTTCTATAATGCCAACGACGCTTCATTAGGAGACGTAGATGGCGATGGAGAATACGAAATTATTCTCAAATGGGATCCCACTAATTCTCATGACAATGCCCACGATGGGTTCACCGGACCTACTTATCTTGACTGTTATAAACTTGACGGCACTAAACTATGGCGAATCAATCTCGGAGAAAACATTCGCTCCGGTGCCCACTACATACAGTTTATGGTATATGACCTTGACGGCGACGGCTGTGCAGAAGTAGTCTGCAAGACAGCCGACGGCACCATCGATGGCACCAACCGGCTTATCGGAGCGCATAAAGCTGACTGGCGCAATATGAAGGGGCGCATCATCGCAGGACCCGAATATCTAACTGTATTCAACGGGAAGACCGGGGAAGCGATGAGCACTGTCGACTATCAACCTGCTCGTGGCGAACTCAAAGATTGGGGCGACAGCTATGCCAACCGGAGCGAACGCTATCTGGGAGCCATTGCATATCTCGACGGTGTCCATCCTTCTGTCATCATGTGTCGTGGCTATTATGCAAAAACCGCACTGGCTGCCTACGATTGGGACGGCAAGGAACTGAAACTTCGCTGGATATTTGACTCAACCACTCCGGGCAATGAAGCCTACGGCGGACAGGGCAACCACAATCTTCGCATAGCAGACGTCGACGGAGATGGTTGCGACGAGATTATCTACGGACAAATGACCGTTGACAATGACGGCACCGGACTCTATAGCACCGGTATGTATCATGGAGATGCCATTCATCTTCTTTCCGATGTCAACAATGAGAAATATTACGTCTGGGGATGCCACGAAAACAAAAAAGATGGCACATCCCTCCGCGACGCTGCCACCGGAGAAGTAATACTCCGCTATCCAAGCAACAAGGATATCGGTCGCTGTATGGCAGGAGACATCGATCCTAATCACGAAGGAGTTGAAGTATGGTCGCCAAGCAGCGGAGGTTTAAGATCTTTCACAGGTGAAATCATATCTCCGCAAAAGGAATTTCTCAGTGAAATGAAGAGTATGCTTCCTGTAAACTTTTGTGTCCTTTGGGATGGCGATTTACTCACCGAACTTCTCGACCACACTACTATCTCAAAATATAATTGGGAGACCGGCAAAGCTGACGAACTGATTAAATTCGAAGGAGTCGTTTCAAACAATGGCACTAAGGGCAATCCATGCCTCCAGGCAGACATGCTCGGCGACTGGCGAGAGGAAGTGATATTCAGGACTCCCGACAATCAATCACTTCGCATTTATGTGACTGATTATCCTACAGATTATCGATTCCATACATTTATGGAAGACCCTGCATATCGTGTCAGCGTGGCTAACCAGAATGTAGCCTACAATCAGCCGGCTGAACCCGGCTTCTATTTCGGTCCCGATCTAAAAGGCCGCAAATTCAGAGGCACTATTGTAAAATAAAATTAAAAATGTGTGAGGGCGAAAGCCCGAAAATAAATAAATCATGAAAAATAAAAACTTAGCAATCTTAGCACTCATCGCCCTCGCAGCATGCGGCAAAAGCGAGCAAAAACAAGCTGAGCAGGAAATCAACGACTCTACTACCCCACTCCATCTGCTACAGCCTGATTACAAGACACCCTACGGACAACTGAATCCTGACTCAGTCAAAGCCGATATTGACCGCGTCTTCGCCTACATCGACGAAGTGACTCCGGCAAAGATGACAGACGGAAAAGTGAATCAAGGCACATATCGCCTGACAAGCTATGAATGGGCTGTAATGTACGACGCTCTCCTTGACGCAGCAAAGATTACCGGCGACAAGAAATATTCTGATTATGTGAGCGACCGCATCCGCTTCCTTGCCGAGGAAGCTGACAAAGCCGGCGACGTGTCTGAAGATGGACAGCTACGCCAAGTGAAAGACCCTCGCACTCTTGATGATGCCGGGGCAATGGCTGGTGCTTGGATGCGGGCAGCCATGGCTGACTCTACTCTTAAAATATCCCCTTACATTGAGCAATATTGGGCTGTGGTGGAGCAAAGTCCGGTGCATCTTGCTGATGGGACTATAGCCAGAAATCGTCCTCATTATAATGCCATCTGGCTTGATGATATGTTTATGGCACTTCCATCTATGGCTGTCAGAAGCAAATACAAAGACCATCCTGAGCAGCTTGACGAGGCTGCCCGCATAGCCACAGGTTTCTTCAAGCGAATGTGGATGCCCGAAAAGAATATCTTCCGCCATGGATATCTGGAAGATGCCGACCATCAGCCATCAATGGCATGGGGACGCGCAAATGGCTGGGCAATACTCACTCTTTGTCAGCTCCTCGACTATCTGCCGGAAAATCATCCAAAGAGAGCTGAAATTCTCGATATTTACAGAAAGCACGCTGCCGGATTAGCGGAACTTCAAGGCATCGATGGATTCTGGCATCAGCTTCTCGACCGTCCGGAGACATACGAAGAGACTTCCGCTACCGCTATCTTTGCTTACGCTCTTGCCCATGGCGTCAACGAAGGTTGGCTGGAGGCTACTACCTACGGACCCGTGGCTCAGTTGGCTTGGGAAGCCGTTTCTACCAAGATTAATCAAAAGGGTGAAGTAGAAGGGGTATGTGTAGGCACCGGAATGGGCTTCGACCCGGCTTATTACGCCTATCGCCCAGTCAGCGTAAAAGCTGCCCACGGATATGGCCCCGCAATTTGGGCTGGTGCAGAAGTCTACCGCATGCTCAAAGACAATCATCCCTACGTCAACGACAGCGCCGTCCACTACTACGATGTAGACCCGGAAGCAACAATGCCACTCTTCAGCCTCGACAAGGATGGCAAAGCCATCGAAATCCGCCATTAACTACTTATTTTCAAACACTTGACAATTCATATAAGGTCGGAGACCTTATGATTATGTAAAAACCCCGGGCTTTAGCCTGGGGTACCCTGTCAAGAGTTCTATAGCCTCGGAGAGGCGCTTTATGGTTAAATCTTTTGTTTGAAATAAAATCCCAATAAAATCATGAATAAATCAATTTTATCTGTCTCTCTCCTGTTAGGGCTCTCCATGTCGGCTTTTGCCCAGACAGACGCATATATAAAACTCCGCGATGAGAAAAAGACTCATCCCAGAATTGAAAGCATCACTTTCCCGGGAGATGCGAATACTCGCTATATGTATGATGCCATCTACGGTCACGGTGCCGTAATCGAAAATCCATGGGTTGCCTACCGTGTATACATGGACAATCGCCAGAGCCTCGACCTATATGTGAAGCAAACTCCGCAACTTGAGCTCGACGTGACCGGATTTTACACCACTCCGGAGCAACTTAAGGAAGGCTACGGGATTGATGTCCTTTGGGCTGGAAAGTCAATTGGAGCCGGCTCCTTCCGTGGACTTCAGAATGGACAGCCTATGACCATCGACACCGTTGCTTCTCGCACTCAGAAAGTGCTCGACGATCATACTATTCAGGTAATTGACAAAGATTGGATCTACAATGGACATCCCATTCAGATGACTCAGACTTATTCAATGTCTCCCAACAGCCGCGATCTATTTGTTGAGATTAAACTCGACGGATACCTCCCGGATGAAGTATTTGCCACCGGCATTCAGAAACTCGAGACCGACAACCAAGGTTTCATCAATGCAGACGGCAGAGCTGCTTCATGGGGTAGTAATATTCCTGATAAAGGACATCCCGAGATTGTAGAACAAGTAGGTCTCGGCATTATTGTTGATCCTGAAAACATTGTAGCTACCGAGGAAACCGACCTTAACTATCTTGTGACAGTGCGTCCTAACAGCGAAGGAATAATACGCTATCGGGTCATCGCTGCCGGCGACAGGGAGAAAAACGGCTTCAATAATTACGGTGACTGGTCAAAATACATAAAATCCCTTAAATACACCGAATAATGTTAAAAAGATATATTTTACCCCTTTGTTTCCTATCCTGTTGGTCTTTGTGTGCAATCGCCCAAGAGACCATCAACTTCAATTTCGATTGGAAATTCCAACCCGGAAGCAATCCGGGCGCTGAGAGTGTAACATTTGATGAGTCTGATTGGCAGACGGTCAATCTCCCTCATGACTTCCAGATTTCCCAACCATGGGTCGCTCCTGAAGAAGGAGACACCGGCGACAAGTCAAACCTGATGGCAAACATTGCAAGCAAACTCAGCTCTCGTGGTTTCAAGGAAATGGGCGAAGGTTGGTATAGAAAGACTTTCACTCCGGATCCCTCTTGGGAAGGGAAACGCGTGCTGCTGGATTTTGAAGGCATAATGCTCGTAGGTGATGTTTTTCTGAATGGAGAGCGCATTGGTGGCACAGACTATGGTTATCTTGGTTTTGAATCCGATATTTCCAAAAAGCTGAAATATGGACAGCCCAACGTAATTGCAGTTAAAGCAGATACCGGCAAACCCGAAAATTCCCGTTGGTATACAGGGGGAGGTCTATATCGCGATGTCAAAATTAAAGTTGGCGACCCTAAGCAATATTTTACACGCAATTCCCTTTATATTACTACCCCTGAGGCAAAAGCTGACAAATCTACCATACTCGTGGGTGGGGAACTTGCAACTTTCATAAAGACCGACAGCATAACAGTTGGTATTGACATTCTTGACAAGGAAGGAAATACTGTATATTCCAATGTTCGTAAACATTGGAGTCATCCTCGCCAACATGTCAGGGAATTTCCTCTCGATAGCATAACTCTTGAGAATGTCACTCTTTGGGACACGGAGAATCCCTATCTCTATACCCTGAAAGCTACCCTTTATCGGCCCGACGGAAGCATTGCTGACACAGCTACTGAGCGCTTCGGCATTCGCGAAGTAGAGTTCTCTCCGGAATTTGGCATGAAACTTAATGGCAAGAAGGTGCTTTTGAAAGGTATAGCCAACCATCATACCCTCGGGGCGCTTGGAGCGGCTGCTTATCCCGCTGCAATGGAAAAGCGCATCAAGATGCTCAAAGATTTCGGATTCAACCATATCCGCTCTTCTCATAACCCCTACAGTGAGTCTTTCCTTGATCTTTGTGATGAATACGGCATTCTCGTGGTCGATGAACTCTACGACAAATGGACCCAGCAATATTCCGGTGGTCGCACTCCTTGGGAAACACGTTGGCAGCAAGACGTTCCGGAATGGGTGAAGCGTGATCGCAATCATCCAAGTGTCGTATTCTGGAGCCTTGGAAATGAGCTTCAGCTTATTCCGGATCTCCCGTTCAATGACTGGGGTGTAACTCCCTACAAGCTTCAGAAAGAACTCCTTAACCGCTACGACACTACTCGCCTTGTGACCGTAGCCATGCACCCTCGCGGACGTAATGAGCACACTGATTCTCTCCCGGCTCCCCTCGTAGAGCACACGGATATCGCAGCTTACAACTACCGATATATGTATTTCCCCGGCGACTCAAAACGTTATCCTTGGATGATCTTCTATCAGAGCGAAGCTAATACAAGCAATATGGGACCCAACTTTTTCGAAATGGATCTCGACAAAGTGATCGGCCTTGCTTATTGGGGTATGATAGATTATCTCGGAGAGTCGCAAGGTTGGCCTGAAAAAGGTTGGACTCAAGGTGTTTTCGATATTTCTTTGGATCCTAAACCTATGGCATATTTCTTGAAATCATTCTTCAAGCCGGAAGAACCTCTCGTATACATTGCGCCTTTTGAAACATCCAAGACTACCCAATGGAACGGTGTGACTATGGGTGGACGCAAATTTACTGATAGCTGGAACTTTGAGCCCGGATCCAACGTGAAGCTTTATACCTATACCAATGCTGACGAAGTGGAACTCAAGGTCAACGGCAAAAGCATCGGCAAGAAGAAAAATGACATCGATAATCCGAAATCGCGCAACCGAATTTTATGGGAAGATGTGCCCTATTCTAAGGGTAAGGTTGAAGCTATCGCCTACAATAATGGGAAAGAGGTGGCTCGACATACTCTCTCTACCCATGGAGAAGCCAAGAAACTCAATGCTACTCCTGATAATGGCAATTGGAAAGCCGACGGCATCGATCTTCAGCATGTGAAAGTGACCGCTGTCGACAGCAAGGGGCTGACCGATAAAGGGGCAAATAATCTTTTGACATTCGATGTTTCCGGACCTGCTGAAATAGTAGGTGTGATCAACGGCAATCTGAGCAGTGATGAACTCATGACAGGCAATACGCGAAGCCTACACAATGGCACCGCTACTGTCATTCTACGTAGTACTCAAGACGCGGGACCAGTCACTCTCTCCATCTCCACTCCCGGTCTCCCCTCTAAAAAATTAGCCCTCAAAACCAACTAATCTTTAAAGCCTTGGCTACATAGTCGGATAGGGACACACACCTTGTGTGTCCCTATTTGTATGATACAACCTTAAGTGCTTATGCGACTTGCGAAACTTATTCTTAATAAATCTGTAACAAAACTTTAATATCCATCTCTTGCATCATCAAATAAAAGTGACTAATTTTGGAGTCCAAAACTGACCTCAGAGATGAAAAAACGCAAAATACTTATTATTCTGACAATTATAATAGCCGGAGTCATGTCTGCAGTAGCCCAGACCAAACCGGCAAAACAAGAACTTATCGAAAAATACGCGGAGCAACTGAAGACTACTACTTCGGCTCGCGACAGCCTTAGAATTCTTTATTATATTTTCGACCTGTCAGACAGGAAAGGCCAGGTCAGTTCAGCATGGGAGATTTTGAGAACTGCTGAAAGAGCCGACAATATGAATGCTCAGCTCGATATGATCCGCAACCTTGCGACTTTTTTTGCTGCAAACGATTCTGTGATAGGGGCTCTTATTGAAATGACTGAAAATATCCCTAATCAGGAGGCAAGGGCTGCAACTAAGACATTTATTGTCAACCAGCAAATCAATAGAAAAAGCAGGCATCCTGACGATACTGATTTTCAAAAGATTTTGCTCGACAGCATTACTAAGTCTCATAATCTTGAAGGCAAAGACATCTACGACAAGCTATCTCTTCTCTACCAGATAATTCAATATCTTGGCGTTGATGCCGACGGTGTCCTTTTTAAGGAATGTCTTGACACGTATGGCAAACTTATTGAGGATCTTCCACAAAGTGATTATCCTCTTAAAAATCAGTATTACACCACTGCTGCTATGATTCATTCAAGGCTCAACGGCAATCCACACAAGGCCATTGAATATGATAAAAAGCTTCTTGAGATAATAGAGCAGCTTCAGCAAATGTATATCAAGAAAAACCGTAAATTCCGTAATTACGACACCAATAAATTCATTAGCTATCGAAGAATGATGGGTAACTATCATGCCCTTTCAGAAGAAGAAATTGAGACCATACATGATAGTATAATGGCAATTTATGAGAGGAATGCAGATGTAAGGCACACTATGGATCAGAATGGACAAGCCAATGTATTCTACTACATGGCCACCAAAGACTATAAAAACGCCATCCCCGCATTAGAAGGCTTCCTAAGGAATCGTGATTTATCCACCTACCAACGGCAAAAATACAATGGAATGCTCATTGAAGCAGCTAAAGGCGTAAACGACACCAAGACTTATATTAAGGCAATGGAGCAATTTATCGAATATTCTGAAGAAATTGACAGCCTTAGGAAAATCACGATGAAGAGAGAAATTATGCTTCGCGACAGCATAATCAATGCCCCTTTGCTTTATAAGGATTCTTCTGCTCCTACAAGACACCTCACTAACCTTGAGCATAGAAAAATAGAGCAGACACTAACTATTATAGCATCTGCTCTGGCAGTTCTTCTTATTATTTATATTATTCTTTATGTCAAGCTTCGCATCCGTATGAAGCGATCCAGGAAGTAAGCCATTCGCCCACTTCTTTCGTACCATATTCTGATTTCCCTCTTTCTCCAAGATCGGGAGTGACCACTCCTTGCTTTATCGAGACATCTACAGCTTCTCTGACTGCCTTGCCCTCTTCCGAAAGGCCGAAATGCTCAAGAAGCATAGCCACAGATAAAACTTGTGCAAGCGGATTGGCAATATTCAATCCGGCTGCCTGCGGCCATGACCCATGAATTGGTTCAAACACCGGAGTGCTCTCTCCTATTGATGAAGACGGAAGCAATCCCATTGAGCCGCTTATTACACTCGCTTCATCTGTAAGGATATCGCCGAAGGTATTCTCTGTCACTATCACATCGAAGAATCGTGGATCTTGAATCAGCTTCATCGATGCGTTGTCTACAAACATATAGTCTGTAGCTATCTCAGGCCATTCCTTTTCCATCTCTTGAGCCACCTTTCGCCAAAGTCTGCTTGATGCCAATACATTTGCCTTATCTACCACTGTCAAGTGCTTATTGCGTCTTGTAGCAAGTTCATATCCCACTTTAAGAATTCTTTCAATTTCCGGACGAGTATACAAATTTGTGTCGGATGCCTTGTCATCAGACTCATATTTTTCTCCAAAATACATACCACCGGTCAATTCGCGAACACATACGAAGTCGGCTCCTTCTACGAGTTCTTTCTTCAACGGAGACTTGTCTTCAAGGCCGGGGAATGTCTGGATTGGGCGTATATTGGCAAAGAGTCCGAGTTGCTTGCGCATCGCGAGCAATCCTTGTTCCGGGCGCACCTTAGCTTCCGGATTGTTGTCATATTCCGGATCTCCTACTGCAGAGAAAAGCACTGCATCAGAGTCTTTACAAAGCTTCAATGTCTCCTCAGGGAAAGGATTTCCTGTAGCTCTGATTGCAGCTGCACCTGCAAGGCCATAATTAAACTCAAACTCATGGCCAAACTTCTCAGCCACAGCCTTCATCACATCCACGCCTACGCGTGATATCTCCGGTCCGATCCCATCGCCGGGCAACACCGCAATTTTCAGCTTCATATCTTATATTATGATTTCTATGATTTTTCAAGCATCCAGATGATTTCCCATGATTCCTCATGATTCCCCATGGTTTCCCATGATTTCCCATGATTTCTCATCGTTAATCCTTAATCGTTGTAGTAGCTTTGTTGACAGCATCCAAGAATGCCTCTGCCGAAGCAGCGATTATGTCGCTGTTGGCTGCAAATCCATTGTGGTTGACGCCGTCGCATTCCACTGTCATGTGCACCTTACCCACATCGTTGCTTCCCTTGTCGAAAGCCTGGATAAGGAAATCCTTGATGAGCATCTGGCGGCTGATAATTTTCTTGATGGCTCTGATAGCAGCATCCACAGGACCGTTGCCTGTAGCACATGCCTCAAACTTTTCTCCAGCGATATCAAGACCTACACTTGCCACCGGACGGATGCCGACACCGCTCGACACTTGAAGATAGTCAAGTTTGATTCGGTTGCGGGCAGACCGGTGTTCACCTGCAAGCATAAGGACATCTTCATCTACCACCTCACGCTTCTTGTCTGCAAGCTTAAGGAACTCCTCATAGCACTTGTCAAGAGCCTCTTTTTCCATATTCACTCCGAGAGATTCAAGACGATGTTTAAGGGCAGCCCTGCCGCTTCTTGCTGTAAGCACAATTGCATTTTCATCAATTCCTACATCTTTCGGGTCAATGATCTCATAGCTCTCACGATTTTTCAGCACTCCATCCTGATGAATGCCTGAAGAGTGAGCAAATGCGTTGCGCCCTACGATGGCCTTATTGGGCTGGATAGGCATATTCATCATACTCGACACCATTCGGCTCACGGATGCTATTTTCTTGGCATTGATATTGGTGTCAAGATTAAGCTCCGAGTGTGATTTTAGTATCATGACCACTTCCTCAAGAGAGGTGTTGCCCGCACGCTCTCCGATGCCATTGATGGTGACTTCAGCCTGCCGGGCTCCATTCATAAGGCCTGAAAGCGTATTTGCTGTAGCCATACCAAGATCATTATGGCAGTGAGTGGCTATTGTCACTTTATGAATGCCATCCACATGCTCCATCAGATATTTGATTTTCTCGCCAAACTCGCTTGGCAGGCAGTAGCCTGTAGTGTCCGGTATATTTACGACGGTAGCACCCGCCTTGATGACAGCCTCCACGACTCGAGCAAGATACTCATTGTCTGTTCTGCCTGCATCCTCTGCATAAAACTGCACATCTTCTACAAATTTCTTTGCATATTTCACACACCCTATTGCCCGCTCCAGAATTTCTTCCGGAGTAGAGTTAAATTTATATTTGATGTGATATGGAGATGTGCCGATTCCCGTATGGATTCTCGGACGCTTGGCAAAGTGCAAAGCCTCTGCGGCGATCTTGATGTCAGATTCTACCGCTCTTGTGAGCGCGCATATAGTAGGCCATGTGACAGCCTTTGATATCTCAACCACAGAAGTGAAATCGCCCGGACTTGACACCGGAAAACCTGCCTCGATGACATCCACACCAAGACCTTCCAATTTCTTGGCTACTTCTACTTTTTCTTGTGTATTAAGCCGGCAACCCGGCACCTGCTCGCCATCGCGGAGCGTAGTATCAAAAATATATACCTTGTCGCTCATATACCTGTAGAATCTTTAAATCTATTTATACGTTTTTATTTCTATTTTCTCTGAATAAGCATCCTTATTTAGCTTAATTATCCCCATTGGCCCCATTTATCCTCTCAGATTGAAATCACAAAGGTACAAAATTTTAATTTTATTTACAAACCAAATTCACAAAACTTCCCATATTTTTGCAAAATCCTCTAATTTTTGCTAATTTTGCACAATATAACTCAACATTATCATAATCATGAACGAACTTTTTTCAGTTAAAGATAAAGTAGTGGTCATCACCGGTGGCACCGGAGTTCTCGGTGCTTGCATAGGTGAATACTTGGCTCTTGAAGGTGCAAAAGTTGTCCTTATGGGTCGCCGCAAAGATGAAGGCGATAAAATCGCAGCAGAAATCAATGCAAAAGGTGGAGAAGCCATCTTCCTCACTACCGACGTTATGGACTCTGCAAAAGTGGAAGAGAATTGTGCAGAAATCCTCGCTAAATATGGCAAAGTTGATGCACTTCTCAATGCCGCAGGAGGCAATATGCCTGGTGCCACTATAGCACCTACCGGCAATTTCTTCGACCTCAAAGTCCAAGAGTTTGAGAGAGTACTCGGACTCAACCTTACAGGAACCGTCATTCCTACCCAGGTATTCTTGAAGCCCATGGTAGAAGCAGGCAAAGGCACTATCGTCAACTTCTCATCAATGGCAGCCTTCCGTCCGATGACACGCGTCTGCGGATATGCCGCTGCAAAAGCCGGCATCAGCAACTTCACAGCATTCCTCGCCAACGAAGTCGCCACAAAATTCACACCGGCTATCCGCGTCAACGCCATTGCCCCCGGATTCTTCCTGACCAACCAGAACAGAGCGCTTCTCACTAATCCTGATGGGTCTCTCACCGAACGTGGCGCAGACGTAATCCGACAGACTCCATTCAAGCGCTTTGGCAAACCGGAAGAACTATGCGGCACTATCCAATACCTCATCTCTGACGCATCGACATTCGTCACCGGCACCGTAGCGGTAGTAGACGGCGGCTTCAACGCCTTCGCCATGTAATCCGAACAATGCATAATTCATAATGCATAATTCATAATTAAACTGCTGATTGAAAGTAGGGACGCACGGCCCGTGCGTCCTCGTATGTATCAGCATTTACGCTAATGGCTAAGCAAAAATACAAAGTAGAAGTTCCGGGAGGCGAAAACAAAGTGTTACTCCACACTTGTTGCGCCCCCTGCTCCTCCGCCATAGTAGAGTGCTTACTGAAGCATGATATAACTCCCACCATCTTCTACTGCAACCCCAATATATATCCTCTCGAAGAATACCTCAAGCGAAAAAATGAATGCACCCGATATGCAGAATCCCTCGGATTGCAGATAGTGGATACCGACTATGACCATGAGGGATGGCTTGGTTGCGTGAAAGGACTCGAAGGAGAACCTGAGAGAGGAGGGCGATGCTTGAAATGCTTCAAGATGCGACTTCGCAAGACGGCTGAGTATGCCCGCGATCATGGCTATAAGGTCATCACCACTACCCTTGCCTCAAGCCGTTGGAAAAGCCTCGAGCAGATAGAAGCTGCCGGAATAGATGCCTGTGCAGACATTCCCGAAGTCACCTTTTGGGCTCAGAACTGGCGTAAAGGAGGACTTTCAGAGCGCCGCGTAGCCATCATCAAGGAAATGAACTTCTACAACCAGACCTACTGCGGCTGCGAATTCTCAATCCGTACTCAGCCCGACAATCAATAATTTTTATACGACTTATAAGACTTATACGACTTATAAGACTTATACGACTAATAAGACTTATAAAAGAAAAACAAAATGCAAACCCTAACAAACACCGATTTCAACTTCGAAGGTCAGAAATCCGTCTACCACGGCAAAGTCCGCGACGTATACGACATCAACGACAAATATCTCGTAATGGTCGCCACAGACCGTATCTCTGCGTTCGATGTCATCCTACCCAAGGGCATCCCCTTCAAGGGTCAGGTGCTCAACCAGATTGCTGCCCACTTCCTCAAAGCAACAGAAGACATCGTGCCCAACTGGCTCGTCACCGTTCCCGATCCCATGGTGACTATCGGACTCAAGTGCCAGCCACTCAAAATAGAGATGATCGTTCGCGGTTATCTCGCAGGCAGCGCATGGCGCGACTATGCCGCGGGAGCACGTGAGATATGCGGAGTCGCACTCCCCGATGGACTTAAGGAAAACCAAAAACTCCCCCACCCCATCCTCACTCCTACCACCAAGGCAGATGAAGGTCACGACCTCAACATCTCCCACGATGAGATAATCGCCCAGGGACTCGTCAGCGCAGACGTACTCGACCAAGTAGAAAAACATGCCCTCGCCATATTTGAGCGTGGCACTCAAATGGCAGCTGAACGCGGACTTATCCTCGTTGACACAAAATATGAATTCGGACTTCTCGACGGCAAAGTGATCCTCATCGACGAAATCCACACACCCGACTCAAGCCGTTACTTCTACGCTGACACATATCAGGAACTCTTTGAGAAAGGACTACCACAGAAACAGCTCAGCAAGGAATTCGTACGTCAGTGGCTCATTGCCAATGGTTTCATGGGCAAAGAAGGACAGCAAGTGCCCGAGATGACCGACGCCTACTGTGAAGAAGTCAGCGACCGCTACATCGAGCTTTACGAGCACATCACAGGCCTCAAATTCGACAAACAACCCTGCGATAACCTCTCCGACCGCATCGAAAAGAACGTAACAGCCGCCCTCAAGACCCTCTAACCATGGAAAGCAGGCTTTCAAGCCTGCGCCCCAATATAAAAAGACAAGCATCCCACCTTCCGGGATGCTTGTCTTTATTAGATCCGTAGAGAATCACTGAAGCAATTCCTACTGAACACTCTCCAGTCTGGACATCCTAAATAATCTGAAATGATCTTTATGGTTGATACCCTTGGCTTTGCGTCTGAAGATAACACTCCGACAAGACGCTTGACAGTGTTCAGTCCAAGACGTTCTCCTGTAGCAGTCTCGATATCGAGCTGAAGCCAGGTAGCCCCCGCCGGGGTAGACACATCAACGCCCAACTTCTCGGAGAGTTTATTGATGCATTCTCCTGTCAACTTCATAGCAACCTCCTTTCTACCCATTCTGTTCCTTCAAGAATAGGATTATCAATCCGACGTGAAAAATAACCGACTGGAGAAAGCGCAAATGCCATATCGCACCCCATTACGATACACTCGGCAGCCTCATAAATAACAGCACCTTTTTTTACATTAAAATCCCCATCCTCGTATAATGTTTCCCCCGAGACCGTAGCGTTGATTTCCTGACGATAAAGTTCGTGCGAAAGGAAGTAACCATGATGGTCATAGCACCTGACTACATCTTCTACAATCATTTGCTTGATATCCTCCACGCTTTTAGGAGCATAGTCATCTTCCGGATCCTCCATCTCATCAAAGAACATTTCAGCGAGTCGTCCGATGGTCCGTTCGTCAAGTGTTGCGATCACCTCCTTGGTTTCGCCTGCTTCCAGCAACACCCAAAAGTATTTCTTATCCATATAAATATCATTAATAATTAATAATTTATTATTTATAATTATCTTAAAATCCCACTTTCTTCATATTGTTTCTGTTAAGATATTCCTCCTTGCAAAACTCCTTTACGAGCTGCATAGATGGTATCATTCCTGAAACCACATACTCTATCTTGCACTTTCTCGCGATATTCTCGATTTGCCCTCCAGAGAAATCAAACGCTCCTGCAAGTTCCATACAGGCCTCCTCCGACATCTCTGGGAGCATATCATGCCAAATCGCCTTTTTTGCTTCAATTCCGGGTTTAGAGAATTCCACCTTGAAAAGGAAACGGCGGTCGAAAGCTTTGTCGAGACATCCCGTAAGATTGGTAGTTGCAATTACGATACCGTCAAGGTTCTCGAGCTCCTGCAAGATAATATTTTGCATGGCATTATCCATCTTCTCTACAGAATTATTCGTATTCTCAAGTCTCTGATTTATGATGGCATCCGCCTCATTTATAAAGAGAATCGGTATATTACGGCTCGCATTGCAAAGTCTGCGATAGTTGTCAAAGACTCTTTTAATATTCTTCTCGCTCTCACCGACCCACTTGTCGCGAAGACCTGCTATGTCTACCTGAAATATGTCTCGTCCGGTCTCTCTTGCAAGCTGAAAGACGCTTTCCGTCTTTCCTGTTCCCGGTGAGCCATAGAAAAGACACGCTATTCCTTTCCGCATTCCACATGCATTAAGACGCTTTTGCACATCTTTCAGTCCCTTCTTGTGCATCAGCACCTTCAGACGCTCGATCTGATTCTGCTCAGCTTCGTTGTAATAGAGAGTCTTTGCCTTGATTTCCGTATGCTTTAGCAGATTGCGGTCTTTGGCATTCAAGATACGTTCCTTTCTGAAATGAATCTTATAGCCTGATAGCAGTTTCTCCTTCCCCTTTTCAGTCAGTTGAAATAACTCAGTATCTACCATTCCGTTCTGGCATGCATGACTGAGATATCCCAGCCTTATCAATTCTTGACTTCCGTCCTGAAGGGCTATTGTCATTTCGTCGAAATCATCCTCATCTTCCAGCCAGGCTGCGATATCAGTGAGTCTTAGTCCCTCATTCTCTTTTCCCGCAAATCTTGCATAGTCTGCCACAGCCATAAGCAGAAGGAGCCGGGAAGAATCCTCTACCAGATTCATAATAATGTCACATAGTGCGAGATGGGTGTTGGCTTCGGTGAGTTGAAGCATCCAGCGATGATTCTCTTCTGTCGAGATATTCCCGTCTCTGCATTCTTTGCGAACATACTTGACAAGCCGGTCTACAAACGCCTGTAGCGAAAGCCCCTCAATCTTTTCCGGGACGAACGGCTGATTATGGCGGAAAGCCGTAATGATCCCATATACAAGCTTGAAGCCCTGAAAGCAGCCGTTCATCTCCTGAGCTCCGCACTGATAGATCCAGCGTTTGTCTCTAAGATTCTCGATGTCGGGAGTCAGCGTCATCGTCTTTAGTCTTGAAAGACCAAGAAACTTACCTAACTGTCGCCAAGACATGGACTCTCCAACCTCGCACAGAATGGCCACAATCACAACCTGTCGGCGAGTAAGTCCGAGTCGTTCTGTCAGATAATCAATACTCTCCTTGCATTCCTCCCAGAACGCATCCGAAAGTTTCGAGTCCCTGGCTTCTTCCTGAATATGGTCAAGAGCCTCGATTATGTTGGGATATTCATTTGTCAACTTTCCTGAAGACTTACCCAGGCACTCGTCTTTAGGTTGGTTCCCGACAATGTTTAGACATCTTCTCCTCATAGCTTTGTAATATTTACCACTCTAATCCCTCAACATTGAATTCATTAAGTGTTAGTTTCATTTCTGCATATTGCGGATTCTTATTAGCATCTCCTTCAGGCAGACGATGTTCTGGACGGATTGAAAGATTCTTTGTGATAAAATCATACTCTTCACCAGAATCGCTGTTCCCAAACTCTACACTCAAAACAACTCTATGATTATTCAAGATGCGTAAAGAACGCCACTGATTATCATTTACAGACACCTCTCTTATTCTGTAGGATATTTGCCACTCCGGACAATCAAAAGATATGTCCGAGGATACAAAATCGCTTACTCTGCGAATAACATTCACAAGTCTTGAGTCAATGACTGCCTCAACAAGGTTAGAGGGATCCATCGATTCGCAATGGTTGTCAGCAATATATTCCACATGCTGTCTGAGAAAATCAGTAAGTTTTATCGTAAGTGAGTCTACTGTAGAATATACTACTGCATGTACTACCGGATTAATTGATCCGTCGTTGCTCCACTTTGAGCTTTCGATTAAATAGAATTTTTTCTTCATTGTTTTATATGTTTTATTTCGGGAGCAAAATTACTACATATCATATAAATATTGTAATTTCTTATATATATAAGATTTTAAAATATTGATTTATAAATATAAAAACTTTAAGCAAGCCTAATATATATCTTTTAATATTTCCTTTTTAGAGGTTGACTTATCAGCTCGGAGTGCACTAAGTTTTAACCTGTGGGAACTCGGAGAGACTTTTTCTAATAGAGTCATTGGACACATATAACTGAAGATCCTATAAAATAACTATAAAAATTTTTGTCATATTGATTTTTTTTTCTAAATTTACATACAAAATCTTAAAACTAAATGAATCATGGGACTTCCAATAGCAACTATAAAAGATCCATCCAATAGTTTTCCTATCAGGCCTCTATCTATTTATGTGATTTCAAACGAGGAGAATAATCGGGAAAAATATTTGTTTAATAATTATGTAAACCGACCTCCTTATTCATTACTGCCCATAGAATATCATTTTATTTCACTGAGGTCAATATCTTCTGTAAATCAAAACCAAATCATAGATGACTTAGTAAAGTATAGTATAATAACTCGAGATATTGAATATGAGGAATGCCTTGAATCTAATTCTCTTTGTTTGCCAGACAATTACTGCATTGTATATATGTGTGGACAAATCGATTGGAAGTTATCATTCGGTCTTAAGATAGCTCTCAATATATTTACTTATAATTTATTAGACAACATCAAGAGTTTTACCACAAAAGCTCTTTTCTTTCCCGGTAATAACCAAGAAAACGATGAAGTTAGCAAGATAGCTAATTCATTCCGAAAAATTATAAAAATATGTGATGATTCTTTAGAAATATTAGCTGGAAGATCTAAGATAAACTTAAAACCACGTATCGATGATTTCAGGACCTGGTTGAATGAAACCACTATAATGCGAGCAAGTCCTAATGATTTTACGGATAGCGTAATTATGTCGTCTTTTAAAAAAAGACGAATACTTCACAGTGATTATAGTATAGTAATAAAAAAGAAATCGAGAGTTGTGGGCAAAGAAGAAAAGCATACTAATATTTACCAAATACACCTCAAGATTGGTGACAAAACATATCAAATCAAGTCAAAAGAGCAAAGTGTTGTTATATATCTTTTTGCTATAGCCTTTGCATATCGAGGCGAAACTTTGTCTCGTGACCAACTTACCTATGGTGGGGATATTGAGGACGAAAAGGTTACTCTTTTTCCTGATCAACTGAGAATCCTGACTATTATGAACTATTGTTATGGAGCTTTAAATGGTCTGAATACAGTACCTTTAGGAGAATTGCTTGATATGAAAAAAATTCACTATAGTCGATTATTCCCTGAATTTATTATCTTTTATAATAAATTGAGTCTTGACTCTTATGGGAAATTAGATGTTCAGAAGCTTACTAATTTATTAAGCCGAATAAACAATCTCATTATTGCAGAAACACTGAAGGATTATCCTGAAGAAGTGAAAAGAATTTTTCACTTAAATTATGACCCAAATTCAAGATATTATTCGCTAAATATAGCAAAAGAGAATATATTTATAGAATGATTACTTTTTCACTGCGTACGTCTTAAGCCTCCTCAGCGTGCTCCGACCAATGCGAAGCAGTTCGTTTATTGCGCGCTTACAAAAACCGTGTCGCGAAACTATAATTGATAGTTAATCGTTTATAGTTAATCGTTGAAAAAACCTCTACTCCTTTGCGTCTTTGCGTGAGCATAAAAGAATATGCGAAATTTAAGTCATCCATATAATTCTTCTCGCAGCTCCATAAGCAGCTGTCCCATGAGATTTGGGCCGACGTAGCAGTCGCTGATGAGTTTTGCGCCCCAGGTGTTGGCAGTCTTTCGAGGGAGGGAGGTCTGGTCTTCGACGATGAAGAATCCTTTGCTCGCCTCGAGAGCTGTCCGGAAATCCTCGCTCTGCTCATACTTCTTTCTGATTGCAAACTTCATGGCATCGACAATCATCGAGCCCCAATCGGGACGAAGACAAATCTTTTCCCACTTCTTAGCCTTCATCTTGATGGTCATCCCGTTTGCCCCAAGGATGTCGCTGAGAGCCACTTCATCGGTAAACTTCTGGCATTGGAACAGCTGTTCGCTATTCTTATACGTGATGCCGTCAATCTCTATCGGAGTTGATGCAAAGTTGGAGAAGATACCCCATTTACCGGCGACCTTACTGAAAGGAGCGCACTGATCTGCCGGATATGACTGAATGCCACGCGACCAATACTGCGGATAATACTCGCGGATTGCAGCCGCGACGCTAAATCTTGTCGTCGTTTTCACCGTTTTCACAAGTTAGAAAGACTCATCTCACCCTTTTCTCACTGCCGGGAATGAGTTTCTTTTTATCGTCAAGGCAGACGGAGTCAACTCTGACTATTTCTACCTTTGAATCGTCAAGCACCGCTCGGTTATTGCCAAGAGCCGGATTCTTCCAATTGTAGGGCCACTCGATGAAGTCGACGCCAATAGAAGAAAGAAATGCGGATGCCTGGCGTTCTCCCTCAAAGTTGGCGAGTTTCTTATCCACTACGCCTTTCGGAGTAAAACGCTTGGCAAGAAATTTTCGGAAATCCTTACCATCTGCCTTTACCTTATCAGGTATAGCTTCTCCAAGCTTTTCTTCAGCACGGGCTATAATAGAAGGCATTACAGCCTGTTTGAAAGCAATGAAGTTATCCTCCCGCTTTGCCGGAATCTCTACCGTATAGACATAATGTTCGGTCCAATCATCATTCGCGCCTGAATAGTGAGCGGCGGAAGGATATGAGGACGTCACATATACTCCATATCCAAACTTCACCTTGCCGTCACCCTCCAAAGCGTGCGACAGGTCAAACTTCGGGAACAGCGATCCCGATCCATGATAAAACGTCTCTTTTTCCATATTGCAAAAATAGTGATTATTTCCGAGACGAACAAATTTGTTTTACGTTTGACGCTTTATGTTTTACGAAATTTTAGTCAACACGGAAACACACCTATTAATTCGACTTTCGCCAATTATGCATGGTCGTGATGAATTCCTCAAGTTTTTCAGGAGAATCATCGTTCCCGTCAGGATTAAAGGAGTATTCCATGTAAGCAGTGTCGTCGTTCCAACATTCTTTGAGGCAAACAATAGAAGCCACTATATCTTCCTGTCGGATATTTGGATATATATACAGGAAATAATCTGTCAGGAACCTCATCATAAAATCGGGATCCGAAAAGGTCATGAACTCCTTATATATCTTAGTATGGATATAATAGTTGATACAATCAAAGTTGCGGTAGGAGCGTCTATGTTCAAGAGCCTCCTTATCACCTACCGTCTGCTGCATACTGAATAATAAATCTCCATCCTCTTTCCATGCCTGAATTAACATTGATTTATTATCTGATTTTGAATCACCGGCTGAAAGACGAAGATAAATGGAGTCTTCTTCCTGCACATCCAACTCCAACAGTTTCGCCACTGCCCTTCGGAATGTCTCAGGCACCGTCAGGTCATCAGGAATGATAGCCAGCGACATATCACCCTGACCAATGTCCATATTCTTATTGACCTGCAAAGAGTCTGGTTCAGTAAATCCCATTAATATCAAATAATATGTTATCAATCGAGCAAAAGTCAAAACATCGACTTCAAATACCGCCATGAATCCCTGTACGCTCGCGTAAATAAATGGCATGAAAAAATCACAAAAGTCAGAAGAATTAAATTTTTCTTGATAGAAAGCACCTGATGGGTCTACATCAATACGAGGAATATCAATTCTGATGAGAAATCTTGGTCGAGACCAATCAAGCAACTGAACGAATATCCGAGGAAGGCTTAAGCGAAAAAATTCAAACTCATCCTCGTCGTCCGAGTCCTTCCTATTAAAGGCCATCTTAGGATCTGAGTCGGAATGCTGCCGGGTAAAAGAGAAATTCTCAATTGCCTCAGTCAAAGCCTCCACCACCATCGGGAATGGCTTTATTGGATCAAGCTTCCTTATATCTTCAGTGTTCATTTGCACTGTTATATTATCGTATTGTTCCATACATTTCATTTTAATTATCAATAATTTAAGTTTCTCTTGTTCTAATTTATTGTATCTCAATTGCCGGAGCATTAAAGTTGCGTAGCTTTCTCTGCGCTCTCCGGCCGATGCGAAGCAGGCCGCCATCATTGCGTGCTTTCCAAAACCGAGTCGCAAAGCTCTCCAAGTCATTGGAACTCTGTTTCTTTGCGCCTTTGCGTGAGGTTTTTAGCACTTGCGAAAGTTGAGTCAATAATTTAAGCTTCGCTTGTTCTTGTATGTTGAAGTGCAATCCCTTAGCGCATGAACTGCACTTATTCTTTGCGCACTCCTGGCGATGCGTAGCAGCCCATAATCATTGCGATCTTGCAAAAACCGAGTCGCGAAGCTATAATTGATCGTTGATCTTTCATAATTCATAATTCATAATTCATAATTGCCCTCCGCGAGCCCTTTGCGCCTTTGCGTGAGGTTTTTAGCACTTGCGAAACTTAACTCCAAATATTGTTCTTGAGTTTCTTTGATATGA
>JAIDTL010000031.1 GCA_029060725.1 Muribaculaceae bacterium
AATCCTCATTTAGAATTTTTCAGATTGTTCAGCGTTTTCAGCTTTTTATGACTTAACTTCATCTAGTGCTTATAGAGCCTTTAGAGCCCTTAGAGCCTTTAGAGCCCTTAGAGCCTCTAAAGCCCTTAAAGCCCTTAGAGCCTTTAGAGCCCTTAGAGCCTTTAGAGCCCTTAGAGCCCTTAGAGCTTTTGGAGCTAATGGAAAGAAGGCTCTGACCTTATCGGGTCAGAGCCTTCTTAATTATCTGCGGCATTCAATTATGAATTCTGCATTATCATCAGAGCTTTGGGCCGGCTGCTACGAGTGCCTTGCCTTCATCGTTGGTAGTGAACTTGTTGAAGTTCTTGATGAAGCGAGCTGCAAGGTCTTCAGCCTTCTTAGTCCATTCTGCGGGATCAGCGTATGTGTCACGCGGATCAAGGATATGAGGATCAACTCCCGGAAGTTCGGTAGGAACTACGAAGTCGAAGTAAGGAATGGTCTTTGTAGGAGCCTTGAGGATAGAGCCGTCAAGGATAGCATCGATGATGCCACGGGTATCTTTGATAGAGATACGCTTGCCTGTACCGTTCCAACCAGTGTTGACGAGATATGCCTTAGCACCGCTCTGGTTCATGCGCTTAACGAGCTCTTCACCGTATTTAGTCGGGTGGAGGCTAAGGAAAGCTGCACCGAAGCAAGCTGAGAATGTAGGAGTAGGCTCTGTGATACCACGTTCTGTACCGGCGAGCTTAGCAGTAAAGCCGCTGAGGAAGTAGTATTTAGTCTGCTCATCGTTAAGGATAGACACCGGAGGAAGAACTCCGAATGCATCAGCTGAAAGGAAGATTACCTGGTCAGCAGCCGGACCCTTTGAAACGGGCTTAACGATATTCTTGATGTGGAAGATAGGATAAGAAACGCGAGTGTTTTCTGTCACGCTCTTGTCAGCGAAATCGCACTCTCCGTCAACTACAGTTACGTTCTCAAGAAGAGCGTCGCGCTTGATAGCGTTGTAGATATCGGGTTCGCTTTCCTTATCAAGGTTGATGACCTTAGCATAGCAACCACCTTCATAGTTGAATACGCCTTCATCGTCCCAACCGTGCTCGTCGTCGCCGATGAGTTTACGCTTCGGGTCGGTAGAAAGAGTAGTCTTGCCTGTGCCGGAAAGGCCGAAGAAGATAGCTGTGCTGGTCTCTTCCATATTAGTGTTAGCGGAGCAGTGCATAGAAGCGATGCCACGGAGTGGGTTGAAGTAGTTCATCATTGAGAAGATACCCTTCTTCATTTCGCCGCCATACCAAGTGTTGATGATCACCTGCTCTTTGTCAGTGATGTTGAAAGCAACACAAGTCTCAGAGTTGATGCCGAGTTCCTTGTAGTTTTCAACTTTTGCCTTAGAAGCATTGTAGACTACGAAGTCCGGTTCGAAGTCCTTAAGTTCTTCCTCTTTCGGACGGATGAACATGTTGGTCACGAAGTGTGCCTGCCATGCTACCTCAACGATGAAACGAACTTTAAGACGAGTTGCTGCGTTTGCTCCGCAATAGAGGTCAACTACATAGAGCTCCTTGTTGCTGAGCTCGTCGATTGCGAGTTTCTTAAGCTGATCCCATACTTCAGTAGTGATGGGCTTGTTGTCGTTAGGATACTCGGGAGTGTTCCACCATACAGTATTTTCTGTAGTGGCATCCTTCACGAGATATTTGTCTTTAGGACTGCGACCGGTGTAGACGCCTGTCATAACGTCGATAGCGCCAAGGCTGGTAGGAATACCTTTTTCATAGCCTTCGAGACCCGGTTTAGTCTCTTCAATGAAAAGCTGATCGTAGCTGGGGTTGTGGATGATTTTCTTAACCCCCTTGATCCCATAGCGGGACAAATCTAACTCTGCCATATTGTCAAGTAATATTATTGGGTTTTAGTAATGTTATAAGTGTTTTTCTTTCGTTTTTTCCAATTTCCGGGATAAGGATAACAACCTCCGCCGCAAATTTGCGGCAAAGTTAAAAAAATTTTAGGAATTCAGCAATACCTTTGGGAGAAAAAGGACTAAAAAAAAGCATTCTTAATGATTTTTAACTTGATAATTTATCATCATATCATCCTCGACTTAGCAAAGGAGCCGGCTACCCAAGCACATACCGCCGTTATCAAAGCGATTGGGATTGCTGTTATCAGCAAATCCATCATCTCAAGCCTGACCGGATATGCCATCGGGGGCGCATTTCCGCCCTGTGCAATTGTAATGAACCCAAATTTCTCCTGCAGCAACGAAAGAAGAGAGCCAAAAACGAGTCCTATCACTCCCCCTATCAACGACACAAGGACACTTTCCCATCTGAACACTCCGGAAATCGAAGCCTTGTTCATTCCAATTGCTGCCATTGTCCGCATCGAATCTTCTTTTTCAAGCACGAGCATCGAAAGAGTGGTGACAATATTGAAAGATGCTATGATCAGAATAAAGAAAAGCAACAAAAAGGTCATCCACTTCTCTATCTGCACCATACGGAAATTCACCTCCTGAAGCATCAGACGGTTTTTCACCACATAATCCTGACCTATTTTGGCAGCCACATCATCCATCAACTTATCAATCTCTTTTGGATTGACTGCCTTTATCTCAATGGCTGTCGCCTCTCTATCATAGAGCAGAAGATCTCTTACGAGCGAGATATCAGTAAATACAGTATTTTCATCATAACTATCTTGCAATGATTGGAATATATCTGCCACATACAGAGAGTCCATGACGAAAGCCGCAGCCGGATTAGCAGGATTGAATCTGCCGGTCCTCTTCGGGGCAAATACAGTCAATGGTTGGTCATAGTCGAACATCGACAGTTTGTAGGCAAGCCCTATTGACATCAAAGCAGGATTGGCAGAGGCTGCATCTTTCAAAGCCACTCCTCCGGCAACCCGCAGAGAGTCGATCGACGTCACTTTTGCATATTCAGCCGGCACTACACCCTTTAGTGTGACCGGGGTCTCACGACCATTGTAAAAACCAAGAGCATTGTCAGTAAGCGTCGGAGTTGCCAATTCCACTCCCTTTATCTTTCCTATCTCAAGGGCTAAGGAGTCTCCATTAGCTATTGTCTTCCCCTCTTTAGGACTCACCATGAGGTCGGGCGACAGAGTATCCATCCTACCGGTCAGCACTGACTGAAAACCATTGAAAACCGACAAAACGCAAACGACGGCAGCAGTCGCCACAGCGACCCCTGCCACCGACACTATTGCGATTGCATTTACTGCACTATGCGATTTCTTTCCAAAAAGATATCGCAAGGCTATAAGAAAAGGAATTGATTTCAACTATTAACTATTTTAAATCGTCGGGGTCAACATAGTCGTCGGCTGTCCCTTTGATAGGGTCAGAGGCGAGCAGACGGTCGATGTTTTCTGCATAGTCAAGGGAGTCATCAAGATAGAAAGCAAGGTCAGGACACTTGCGGAGCACTTGCTTCACAGCCTGCGCCAGCTCATATCTTACGGTCTTTGACTGCTTCTTGATGTTCTCAAGAATTTCATTTGACTTTTCCGGTGGGAAAATGCTGAGATATGCCTTTGCGATTGCAAGGTCAGGAGAGACACGGACTGTGCTCACCGACACCAGGACATTACCCATAGCCGCCGTTTGCCGACGGAATATCTCGCTAAGTTCTTTTTGTATAAGTCTTGCAATTTTTGCTTGTCTTTTCGATTCCATAGTTATTTCATTTTAGTTTGTAACTAAATAACGCCACATCCCCTAATAAAGTTTCTTTTTCCGCAGCAAACTTATACCGTCGCGAAAAGGCAAAATGACAGTCTCAAATCCCTCCAGAGTGCAAGCCATCTCATTAAATGCCCTCACCCCTTTCGTCTGAGGATCATCCTCGTATGCCGGATCGCAGACATGGCCCGACCACAGAGTATTGTCTGCCACAATCAACCCTCCGGGGCGTATCATACGCACAGCTTCCGACAAATAATCAGGATATTCACGTTTATTTGCGTCGACAAAAATCATATCCACACACTCATCAGCAAACTCCCGGCATACATCCAAAGCCAAACCGATCTTCAGCTCAACCTTTTCCCCATATTCGGAAGCATCAAGCTGGCATCTGATAAAGTCTTCCAACTCATCATCCGCCTCCACTGTGACAAGCCTCGAGCCCTCAGGCAATCCCTCGGCAATGCAGAGAGCCGAGTATCCGGAGAATGTGCCCAATTCCAACACAAGCTTTGGGGCACACAGCTGAGTGAGCATCTTCAGAAGCCTGCCCTGAAGATGTCCGGAACACATGCGACCATTTATCAGGCGAAGATATGACTCGCGCGTCAGACGCTTCAGATGCTCAGGTTCCGGAGAAATATGGGCGTCAACGTATGCATCCAGATCAGATTCTATCTCGTAGGTCATGATTGTGAGAGAATCGAGCGAACGGCAAGAAGATAACCGTCGAGCCCCAGACCGCAGATCGAACCTTTGGCTGCAGACGCCACTACGTCTGTATGACGGAATTCCTCGCGTGCATGAATATTAGAAATGTGAACTATGATTACCGGCACCGGCGACATCTCCACAGCATCATGGATTGCGTATGAATAATGAGCGTATGCACCCGGATTCATCACAATCCCACGGCAGCGAGGATCAAAAGCCAGTTGCTGCAATTTACTGACGAGCTCACCCTCTGAATTAGACTGAAAATACTCTAATTCCTCCTTGCCATCAGAGAGTCGCGCCACAAGATCTGCAGCCACCGGAAGGAAATCCTCAAAAGAAGTAGACCCATACACTCTGGGATCCCTTCGACCTAACATATTAAGATTAGGCCCGTTGATTATAGCTATCATTTTCCTTTATGATTTATTGTGAGTGATAAATGATAATTCTTTAGAATAAAGCGATTATTTTGGGTAAAAAGATTATGAGCCCCGCAGTAGCAGCGGCGATAGCCATCATAAGCACTCCGGCAGCCGCAACATCTTTCGCCTTCTTCACGAGGGGATGAAATTCAGGACTAACAAGGTCAGCCAAAGCTTCTATAGCCGAATTCATCGCCTCTGCCATCAAGACGCCACCACAGCATAATGCCACTACACACCATTGCTCATGAGATATTCCTAAAGCAAACCCAAAGAAGACTACACAAGCCAGCGCCACGATATGAATGCGAGAGTTGTGCTCATCGCGAAGTAATGTAGCGATACCATTGAAAGCATATCCAAATGACCGCAACCTCTTCCTAATCGAAAACTTTTCATTTTTCATATCGCAAAATTAAATAAATTTCTTCATATTGCCAAATTAAGACCACCTACCCTACAGTCAGCAGATACATTCAAAGATTGTAACATAACTATGAAATTTTAGCTTTTTGCTATTAAATTTTCCTTCAAGTATTGTTTATTTGCATTTTTTGTTTTAACTTTGCACAAAGAAATGATCCAAAAACGTCGCAGGACCTATCCGAAACACTTGTCAAAGATAAGAATGCGAGACTCTCCGAACATTAACAAAACCTAAAAACAGACAAATTAAAAAAACATGGAAAAAGTCGACAACCTTGACAGAAAGATCCTCAACATTATCATGAATAATGCCCGCACTCCTTCTAAAGACGTGGCCATCGTATGCGGAGTATCTCGCGCAGCTATCCACCAGCGCATCCAGCGACTTATAGAAATGGGCGTCATCACAGGCTCCGGCTACGACGTCGACCCCAAGAAACTCGGATATAACACATGCACTTACGTAGGCGTGAAACTTGAAAAAGGCTCCATGTACCGCGGTGTTGTAGCCGACCTCGAAAGCATCCCTGAAGTCGTGGAATGTCACTTCACCACAGGTCCGTATTCAATGCTCATGAAAGTGTTTGCACGCGACAACCAGCACCTTATGGAACTTCTCAACGACCGCATCCAGCACATCAAGGGAGTAACTGAGACTGAGACCCTCATTTCTCTGGAGCAGTCAATGAAACGTCAGATAAAACTTGAAACAGACGACAATGCAAAATAAAAAAAATCTCATATTCACCATAGTGGCGGCTCTGCTCTTAGCAGTGGTCGCCTTTATGTTTTTCTTCCCTGATGCAATGGAGGGAAGGGTGCTGCAACAGCACGACATACAGCAGGGTCTCGCAAACGGACATGAACAGCAAGCATTCAAGGCAGAGACTGGAGAAAGCACACGTTGGACCAATTCCCTCTTCGGAGGAATGCCGACTTTCCAGATCTCACCTTCATATCCGGCCAACGACTTGCTGAGCTGGATACAGAGCATATATATGCTTGGGCTCCCATCTCCGGCCAATCTTCTCTTCGGAATGATGCTTGGCTTCTTTATAATGTGCCTTTGCATGAAGATGCGCTGGAGCGTAGCTCTTTTCGCGTCTCTGGCTTGGGGCTTCTCATCATATTTCATAATCATCATAGGAGCCGGGCATATATGGAAATTCCTTACGCTATGCTACATACCCCCGACAATAGGAGGATTGATACTAATATATAGGAACAGATGGCTTGCCGGTGGGGCACTGACCGCCCTATTCTCCGCAATGCAATTGATGAGCAACCATCCGCAGATGACCTATTACTTCCTCATTGTAATGCTATGCATCGCTTTGGCCTACCTCTGGATAGCAATCAAGGGAAAGACAGTGGGGAAATGGTGCATATCCACTTGCGTAGGGATTGCATGTGGGCTAATTGGAGTGGCAGCCAACTCGCCAAGTCTTTACAACTCGCTTGAATATAGCAAAGAGACTGTACGCGGAAGAGCTACAGACATCACAGACCCGAATGCACCGGCTGCAGTAGGCATGGACAGGGATGCCATCACAGCATGGAGCTATGGCATAGACGAGACATGGAGCCTTTTGATACCCAACGTCAAGGGTGGCGCTTCGCTGAAACCGACAGCCGGACAAAACAGGATGCTTTCCGTAGCGGAAACAGACATGGGTGCTGACAGATATCTCTCGCCTGAGGAAATGCAGTTTGCAAGCCAATTCACTCAATATTTCGGAGACCAACCAATGACCAACGGACCAGTATATGTAGGTGCTTTCGTACTTCTGCTCGCCATATTGGGTATGTTTGTGATCGACGGCAAATGGGAGACACCGATGAAATGGGCACTCTTTGCTGCCACCTTCTTTACCATCATGCTGAGTTGGGGACACAACTTCAATGCACTGACCGACTTTATGATCGATCATTTCCCGGGCTACAATAAATTCCGTACTGTCAGCTCCATATTAGTTGTAGCCGAATTCTGCATACCCCTGCTGGCAACCCTCTGCATAAAGCAAATCATTCAGACTGACGGATTTTTCAATAAAAATAAATGGACCGTCATTTGCGTGATGGGAGGTGGAGCTGCAGTATGCCTTGTAGGTTGGATTGCGCCGTCAGTATTCGGGGAGCCATATTCAGCTTCTGAACTGAGCTATCTGAATGAGGCGGGAGTCTTCAATAATCCCGCCTACTCGAATGTGATGCATGGGATAGGAGATGGTCGCTTGTCGCTCGTTTCCTCTGATGCCTTGCGTTCACTGATATTCATTATACTGGGATGCGCATTGCTCTTGCTATGGGAGAAAAAAATCATAAAGAGTGCTTCTGTTTTGGTTTGCTGCCTTGCTGCGGTCGTGCTTGTCGACCTTTATTCTGTAGACAAGAGATATGTCGATTCCGACAACTTCCTTACCGCCGAAAGCGACGAAGCCGCATTCGTGCCTACTGATGCCGACCTCGCGATCCTACAGGATAAGAGCAATTACAGGGTAATGGACATACCGGGATTCTCCTCAGCGCGCAGCAGTTATTTCCATAAGACCATTGGAGGATACCATGCTGCCAAACTCACTCGCTACAACGACCTTATCGAGCACCAGATATCAAAGGGGAATACATTTGTATTGAACATGCTGAATGCAAAATACTTCCTTACAGATGGTGGTTACACCGAAAATCCGTATGCTTTCGGCAATGCATGGTTGGTAGACACGCTGACATACGTTGGCTCCTCCAAAGAAGAAATGGAGGCTCTTTCAGATCTTGAGAATCGCAATACAGCTGTTGCCGACAAGAAATTCGCAGATGTATTAGGGACTCCCCTACCAATCCAACCCGGCGACACCATCTATGAGACTTCCTACGCGCCAAACAAATTGACATATAAAGCTCATTCTGCAAAAGGAGGCATAGCGCTATTCTCGGAGGTATATTTCCCATGGGGTTGGAAAGCGACTGTCAATGGCAAGGAGACTCCGATCGGACAAGCAGACTATGTGCTTCGTGCCCTCCGGCTCCCTGCAGGCGACTCGGAGATTGTAATGACTTTCGAACCGGAAACCGTCAAAAAGGCCAACAACATCGCCATGGCTTCCGTAATTCTCATCTACCTCCTTGCATTAGGCGCCATAGCCAAATGGATCTACAAATTAATGCATAATTCATAATGCTTAATGCATAATTTCAGACACTACGATATATCATTCAATAATGATCAAATTAAACGTATAATATCATTGTATCTTATCGTCTGAATCTCAGAGACTAACAATTAACAAATTAATAATTGTGCATTATGAATTATGCATTATGAATTAACTACGATGAATTATGCATAATGCATTAGATTATATAAGAAGATGGCGCCATACCAGAGGGTATGGCGTCCATTCTCCTTTGGCATTCCTTATTGTGAAGGAATGCGTGCGTCCCGATAGGAAATATGGATTCTACTCAGACGCTTATCTCGAATTTGAATATCATGAAGATAGGAAGGGCCTAAGGAATGCCAAATTGGCTCTCAGGCTAATAAATCTGCTGAGACCTAAACGGGTTTGGATACCCGAAGGCGACAAGCGCCTTTGCACAGCATTGAAGATGTCCTTTCCAAAAATCCAATTTGCAACACAGAAGGAATGTCCGAAGAATGTTGACTTCATAATTTGCCACTCCGGCGACCACAAAAGTTGGTGGAAGAAAATGGACAATATGGATGAATGCGGAATGTTAGTTTTCGGTAAAGAACCTGAAAATATAGAAAATGCCACTTTGAGGCTAAACTCCAAAAGCTTTACAATACTCTTACGACGCGAAGGCATGGACTTCGTCAGCTACTCGATATGATGACTCCCACAGCACTTCAAGATTTCGAATCATACCTATCGCTCGAGCGCGGAATGTCGGGAAATACGTGCGATGCGTATGTCTCTGACGTGTGCCATCTATTGGAATATTTAGAAGAAAATGGTCTCAACCCTACCGAGGCAACAGAAAAAGACCTTCATGGCTTTCTATCTACTCTTCGCGATTTAGGCATCGGTCCTCGCAGCCAGGCGCGTATCCTATCAGGCATCAAAAGCTACTACAAATTTCTGAAACTTTCAGGACATATAGAAGCCAATCCTACCGACCTTCTTGAATCCCCAAGACTCGGCAGGCATCTGCCGGAAGTGCTGAGCACAGAGGAAATTGACATGATGATAGAGCAGATACCGGAAGACAAAGAGGAATCACTGCGCAACCATGCCATCATTGAGACACTCTATGGAAGTGGGCTCAGAGTTTCTGAACTTACAGACGCAAGATTGTCGCGTCTTAGCTTCGAAGATGGATGTATGATTGTAGAAGGAAAAGGAAGCAAACAGAGAATTGTGCCCATATCGCCTGTAGCAATGGATCTGATAAAAGAGTATCTTCCTCAAAGGTCTCGACTCAACATTAAAAAAGACTCACAAGACATAATATTCCTCAATCGCAGAGGTGGAAAGATGTCGAGGGTAATGGTATTCTACATCATCCGCGACTTGGCAGAAGCTGCCGGAATCCTGAAGACAGTCTCACCTCACACGCTCCGCCACAGCTTCGCCACACATCTCCTCGAAGGGGGAGCCTCGCTCAGAGTCATTCAGGAACTTTTAGGACATGAATCTCTTGAAACCACAGAAATCTACGTCCACCTCGACCGCTCGCGCCTCCGCAAGGAACTCCTCACCCACCACCCGCACTACCGTAAATAACATTGTAGGTAGGCACGGCTCGTTCGTCCTTTGAAAATCTGATCCTAAACTACTGAGAATACAAAAGGAAAATCAAAATTAGAATAGCATTACGATTTGCACAAATCAGAATATTTTCGTAATTTTGCACTAATAAGTGCGGAAAAATGCAGCAACCAACACAAAACCGCACTTTCCAGTGTAAAGATATGAAAATTGAGAGAGAAATAATCAATAGATTTATCGAATGGAAAGACCAAGAGGGACGTAAACCAATTCTCCTTAAAGGTGCGCGCCAGATTGGCAAGACATGGGCTATGGAGGAATTCGGTCATAAATGTTTCGATTACACAGTAAAATTCGATTTTGACCGGCAGCCGGAACTGAAATCTATATTCAAAATCAGCAAGGAGCCTTCCCGAATACTTAAGGAGCTTGCAATTTATAGCGAAGTTCCAATCGAAGCTGGAAAAACCTTAATCATTTTTGATGAGATTCAAGAATGCGAAGCAGCTTTTAACAGCCTTAAGTATTTCTATGAAGATGCTCCGCAATTCCATATCATAGCTGCAGGATCCCTACTCGGTGTGGCTGTGAAGAAAAAAAATATGAAAGTTCCGGTTGGAAAAGTTAATATCATGAGAATGTATCCTATAACATTCCGTGAATTCCTTAAAAGCAGCGACGAAAAGACTTTTGATTATATAGAATCATTAACTGAAATAAATCGTCTCCCGGAAATAATTCTCAATAAACTGGCGACAGAATACAGGAGATACCAAGTATGCGGTGGAATGCCCGAAGCTACCGTAGCACTTCTTGAGAATAAAGGAACCCAAGAAATAGATTCTATACTTCAAGACATTCTGGATCTTTACGAACTTGACTTCGCCAAATATGCCAGTCCTCAAGAAATACCGAGAATCAGATCTATTTGGCACTCCCTTCCGGCTCAACTTGCAAAAGAAAACCGAAAATTCATATATAAAGTAATAAAGACCGGGGCACGTTCTAAAGATTATGAAGATGCATTGATGTGGCTTGAAGATGCTGGCATGATCTATCGCGTGTATGATATCAGCAAGCCTGGTTTTCCTTTATCCGCCTATCAAGAATCTGGTGCGTTTAAGGTATATTCTTGTGATTGTGGATTAGTAAGAAGATTAGCAAATCTTCCTGCTACGATAATCATGAGTCCGATAGCAAATTATACCGAATTCAAAGGAGCATTAGCAGAAAATACTGTTTTGGAATGTATGAAGCCATTATTGGATACAGAGCAAACATATTATTGGACATCTGACGGAAGAGCGGAAGTGGAATTCGTTTTGCAATGGGATTCTTATATCATTCCTATAGAAGTCAAAGCCGAAGAGAATATTTCCGGCAAGAGCCTTGCACTATACAATAAGAAATATGAACCAAAGTATCGAGTTAGATTCTCAATGCTTAACCTGCAATACAACGGAGGACTCTTAAGTGCCCCATCACCACTGTCAGCATGGTTTAATAAGCTCTTAGGCTTACTTACCTCTTCAACACCTTTAGTTATATGAAACAGTGAAGCACCTGAATCTGACAACTTAAAACCGACAACTTAAAACTCTATTATGGCTGACAATTATCTTGAAAGACGGATGGAGGAACTCCGATCAGGCAGACTTGCAATAAAAGCAATCCCGGGAATAAAACCGAAAGCCAGACGCATATTAGTAGCAGGAGGATGCCATGGGATTGCCCGTGAGAAAGCTCTTGAATACCGCAAATCAGGATGCCGTGTAGCGGTTTTTGATTCCGATGAAGTCGCTGGCAAACAAATGGCACACGATCATGGCATACGTTTCCATCGAGTGGAGATTGAGGATGAAAGCGCAGTCTGCAAAGAAATGCTCTCGTTGCTTTCAGCATGGCGAGGTGTGGATACAATTGTTGGGGGAAAAGACATTTGCAACATTCTTTACAAGAAAATCACTGATTGGAAAGAATCTTTGCCTATTGCAGACAAATCTGACATCGAGATTGTTATAATTAAGGAAGTTCATCAGCCATGATACATCATGGTGTAACTTGATATATCATGATAAATCATGAATAAACTCTATAACACCCAAATAATAATCAATTATGGAAATAGGAGATAAATTCCCTGATGTATTAGGAGTAGACGCTCAGGGGAAAGAAGTAAAGCTTAGTGATTATCCCGGGAAGAAATTCGTGTTGTATTTCTACCCTAAAGACAATACCCCGGGCTGCTCTGCCGAGGCTTGCAGCCTCAACGACGGTCTTGACGAACTGGCAGCCAAAGGTTATCAGGTGATTGGAGTAAGCAAAGACTCCGCTGCAAGCCATCAGAAATTCATCGACAAATTCGGTCTGAAGTTCCCTCTCGTGGCAGACACTGACACAACACTATGTCAGCTTGCCGGAGTATGGCAGAAGAAGAAAATGGCAGGACGCGAATACATGGGAATAGTCCGCACCACATTCCTTCTCTCACCCGACGGCACCGTTGAGCAAATCATCCCGAAAGTCAACACCAAAGACGCAGCCAACCAAATCCTCGGTGTAATTTAGAATTTTGAATTTAGAATTTAGAATTTAGAATTTTGATTTTTCTAATTAGAAATATTAATGTGATTCCCGTATCATAAAGCGCCTCTCCGAGGCTACTGATATGTATGAAATAACCTCAGGCTGAAGCCTGAGGTTTTATCATAATCATCAGCTCTCCGAGCTGATTCTGGAATCTCAATTCCCAATTCTCGATTCTCAATTCTGAATTAAAGAACAATTCCCAATTCTCGATTCTCAATTCTGAATTAAAGAACATTTCTCAATTGATCTTTACATCCTTCACTCCATCGCCGTAGATGATCTTCTCGCCGGGGACGTCGACAGTGACGTTCTTCATCGTCAACCCATCAATATGATTGAGAGTGAATCCCTGATTAGCACGGAAGCGACAGTCTTCAAGCACGACATTTTTCATCGGCATCTCGGGAAGGCCATTGAAAAGGGCCGCGCGTCCTGCAGAGCGGCATGTCACATCCTTTATAAAGATGTTGCGGAATGACGGGGTCTCTTCAGTGACGGGAGGCACCGGAGCTCCAGGTTTGATACCATAATACATATCGAAAATCAAAGCCTCTCCGGGAATATCCGTCATCTTGATATTATCGACATAGATATTCTCAACTACTCCGCCACGTCCGCGTGTAGACTTGAAGCGAAGACCAACGTCCGTACCGATGAATACACAGTTCTTAGCCACGACATCCTTACATCCGCCAGACATCTCGCTGCCAATCACAAAACCGCCGTGTCCATGATATACCGTACAGCCATCAATCAGCACATTAGAAGAAGGCACTCCACGGTCGCGACCATCCTTGTCCTTGCCGCTCTTCATGCAGATGGCATCATCGCCAACGTCGAAACTGCTGTTGACAAGGAGCACATTGGTGCATGACTCAATATCAATGCCATCGCCATTCTGGGCATACCAGGGATTACGGATATTTACATTGTCGACTATTAGATTCTCACATAGCAGCGGATGCACATTCCATGCCGGGGAATTTTCGAAAGTCACACCCTGAAGGAGCACGTTGGTGCAACCTATAAACGACACAAGCACCGGACGAAGGAAATCGTGTGCTTCTTCCAAAGCCTTTGGATCACCGGTATGTACCTTTTCCTGAGTCTCCTTATCATAGTACACCTTCATGGCGTTCTCATTTGGAAACCATATATCTCCTTTATCGTTAGTCACACCTTTCTTTGTAAGAGTTTTCCATTGGTTTTCGGTCAACTTCATCTTCTTGACCGGACGCCAAGCCTGACCATTTCCGTTGATGGTGCCTTCTCCGGTGATAGAAATGTTCTTCTTTCCGCGAGCCATAAGCGGAGACATGGCGCGATAGGTGGAAAGTCCCTCCCAGTCTGATTTAATCACAGGATAATCCGCAAGGTTATCACTAAAAAGGATGAGAGCGCCACGGTCAAGGTGCAAGTCGATGTTATGGTCGAACACGATTGGACCGGTATACCATATTCCCTCCGGGACTATAAGATGACCACCCCCTTTTGATGAGAGATGCGCTATAGCATTCTCGAATGCCTTGGTGTTGAGGGTCACGCCATCATTGACACCACCGAAATCAGATATCTTCACAGAATAGTCCGGAACGGAGAATTCCTTCACCTGATTGATCTTCACCGGAAGATCCTCATAATATTTACTATAGTCGACAGCCTTCGCCGACACCGCCGCCAGGCACACAGCCACCGCAGCAAGCAAAGATTTTCTTATCTTCATATTGATATTTTTTTATTATTATCTACAAAAAGTTCTCACACAGAGGGCACACGGAGTTTTTTATCTATATCCTATTGGATTGGTCATTTGGGACTCTGTTTTTATGTGGAGGGACTTGCTTCGCTCGTCCGTTGAGACCACAGAGATCCTCAGTTACAAAATTACAACATTTCTAACTTAAAACCAAATGTATTTAATAAAAATATCATCCGGTAATCTATTATCTCACACAGAGAGTACACAAAGATTAACTCCGTGTGCCCTCTGTGTGAGACATCATACAAATTCGGACAGAATCGTCCGATTTCGTACACCTGTTAAAAACATTAAGTATTAAGTATTAAGTATTTACATTTTTGGCACGAATATTGTAAAGATTTTGACAAAGACTTTAAGGACCTTAACACCCTTAAAGCCCTTAAAGCCCCTAAAGCCCCTAAAAAAAAACGAACAACAATGGATAGACAAATTCCCAACTCAGAGCGCCGCAAGACAAAGCGCAATAAAATACTTAAAATCGGAGGCATCTCAGCAGTAGTGATAGCCGGAGCAATTGGTCTCGGATCCATGATGCGCGCATCTGTCGCATCATCCGACCTTACAATAGGAACTGCCGACACCGGCACAATAGATGTGACAGTGACCGGCACAGGAACGGTTGCCGCAGCATTCGAGGAGATAATCACCTCTCCCATCAATAGCCGAATCGTTGAAGTCTATTGCCGTGCCGGAGACTCAGTTAAGGCAGGAACTCCCCTTCTCCGTCTTGACCTCCAGAGCACTGAAAACGAAGTGAACCAGCTCAGCGACCAGATCGCAATGAAAAATCATGAGCTCGACCAACAGCGAGTGAATTCTGACACACGCCTCACCGACCTCACAATGCAAGTGAAGGTAAAGGAAATGACTCTCAGCCGTCTTGAAGCCGAGCTCCGCAATGAGAGATACCTCGACAGTATAGGCTCCGGAACCGGCGATCGAGTACGCCAAGCAGAACTCGCAGTAAGCACCGGACGCTTGGAACTGGAGCAAATGAAACAGCAGCTCGCCAACGAGAAGCGTGTGGCGCAAGCTTCAGAAAATGTGAAGCACCTCGACATCGACATTGCCCGCCGTAATCTCGACGAGAAAAGCCGCACTCTTAGTGATGCCCGCGTCTCCTCTCCCCGCGATGCCACCCTCACCTTCATCCAAGACCAAATTGGAGAGAAAGTGAGCGAAGGCCAGAAGATAGCCGTCATCGCCGACCTCGGTCATTTCCGGGTAGACGGTGAGATCTCCGACAGCTACGCCAATAAAATCGGAGTTGGTAGCCAAGCTATTGTAAGAATCGGGAAAGAGAGGTTGAAGGGTGTGGTATCCAATCTAACGCCTCAGTCGCAGAACGGGGTCATTAAGTTTACCGTACGCCTCGAAGACGATGCTCATCCCCGACTCCGCTCCGGTCTTAAGACCGATGTCTACGTAGCCTGTGATGTAGTGGACGATGCCGTCCGCATCCCCAACGGCTCCTTCTACACCGGACCCGGCTCCTACAGCCTCTTCTTCTTGAGCGAAGACGGCAAGAAACTCGAGAAGCACGAAGTGAAACTCGGCAACTCCAACTATGAGTTCGTAGAAGTACAAAGCGGCATCCGCCCCGGCGACCGCGTAGTCCTCTCCGACATGTCCCGCTTCAAAGACTCCTCCTCCCTCCGCGTAAGATAATAAAGACTTGTAAATCATCCATGATTAATCATGATAAATCATGATGAAACATGATACATCATGATTCAACTAATAAAAAAATGAATTTAATAAAAAAGACCCTACAAGAAGCCCTGAAGACTCCCGGCTTCTCCCTCCTCTATATGGCGGGCGTAGCCTTCACGATAGCCTTCACAATCATCTACGGCATGCTCCTCTATAGCCAGCTCGGCCCCGTCTACCCGGAATACGACCGCAGTTCGACTATCTATGTCAACACTATGATAGTAGTTTCCAATGGAAACAACAGGTCAAGCGGTTCGCTGGGCAGAAACTTCATTGATGAGTTTCTGCGCGATAAGATTAAGTCAGCAGAAAAGATGACATCCTCTATCAATTGGATCTCCGACTATCCTATGGTGCAGACTGACGGTCTTGGACCGGAATTCCATACCGAGGTGCGTTATGTCGAACCTTCATTCTTTGATTTCTACAAATATGAGTTTAAGGAAGGTAAACCATTCTCTCAGGAAGACTTTGATTCCGCATTGGAAGTTGCCGATATAAGCGAAGGGATAGCTATGAAGCTGTTTGGTTCTCCGGAAGAGGCAATCGGTAAAGACATATCGATCGACCACGTCAACTATAGAATTCGAGGTGTATTTCGTGAAGGAAGCGCACTCAATGTAGATTCATACGGCGAGGTTTTCCTGCCATACACTCTTCGATCAAGTTCACACGGCTACCAAGATGGCCTTCGCAAATACTTGGGAAACCTAAGAGCCACATTCAAAGTTAAGGAAGGACAGGAAGAAACTTTTCGTGAAGAGCTTCGCGACGTATGCCGGCGTATTAATGCGATGGACACCACCACTCAAGAAGTATTCTATCTCCCCGGTGTGATGACGCACTTTGAGCATGTGCTGACCGATACCAATGTCGAATGGGGATGGGATGGCAACGACGAGGACAGGTTTAAGATCAAAGAAGCTTCTACCGTTTTCCAATTGTGGAAACCTTTCCTCATCGCGCTTCTTGTTGTACTCGTCATTCCTGCCCTTAACATCAGCGGTCTTATCGGAGCCCGTATGGACAGAATGGCATCTGAATTAGGAGTGCGCCGTTGCTTCGGTGCGAATCGCAGAAAACTTATGGGAATGGTATTGACAGAAAATCTCGTTCTCACGCTTGTCGGTGGAGTGGTAGGATTGATCGCCGCTTGGTTGATCTCCGTTTTCGCTGGAGATTTCCTACTTCAACTCACACCATTGGCATACGATCAAGGCTTCCGATTTGGCAACGACGCATCTTTCATCACCGGAGAATCAGCTTTCGCACCACTGCTCTTTGCGTTCGCCCTGTGTATCTGTGTAGTCCTCAACCTCATATCGGCATGGATTCCGGCACGAAGAGCACTTCATACACAAATAACAGAATCTATCAATACAAAACGATGAATAAGCTATGACACAGATAATAAAATCAATATTCGGAAGGAAATCTCGCTTTATAGCGCTTTTCATCGAGATAGTGATAGTCACCGTCATAGGATGGATTATTATCGAACCCGTTGCCATCAACACTACAACGGCACTGATTCCTGCCGGATATGATTACGACCGACTCGTAATGCTGACCTTCGACTACCTATCGTCCGAATCTCCGGAATACGACAAATCGGCCAAAGGCATGGACGCAAAAGAGTTATTTGGTAATCTCCTTCGTATGATCAGAGAACGACAAGGTGTGGAAAAAGCCACATACTCATTCTATCAGTCGTTCGAAATGAATGGAAGATCATCAAGTGGCATCGTAGCCGATTCTACATATACAGAAAAGGGAATAGAAGACATTGGCTTCAGTATGACCTGCATAGAATATATGCCCAATACTGATTTCTTCTCTACATTTGGAATAAAGGATGTAAACGGCAACGCATTCCAAGAACCGGAAATGAATGAAAGCACCTACATTATAAGCCAATGTGTTGCAAAAGCCCTTTTCCCTGATTCCACTGCCATTGGCAAGGAGGTATATCCCCCATCGGAATGGAGACCTTACGCCATGACTGCCGTCGGCGTTGTTGCCGATATGCCATACAACAAAGGCGACGGACGAATAGGAACTTACTACATTGCAAGAGACTGGGAAGGATGGACCAGGCCTGCAGGGATTATGATGCGGCTCGGTGAGGGAGTCAATCCCCGCGCATTCATCGACAAACTGACTGCCGATCTGTCGCAATACCGCTCAGGCAACATGTATCTGACCCATCCCGTCTATATGAGCGACCAGCGCGACGAGATATTCGCTCCAAAGCAGCGCGAGCTCACACAAAAATGGATGATAGTGGGATTCTTCCTGATCAATGTCCTCTTAGGCGTGGCAGGCACCTTCTATGTCCAGTGCAAGACCCGCATCCCCGACGCCGGAGTGATGCGAGCATTCGGAGCCCCTCGCCGAAGGGTAATATGGAGCATCGTAGGGGAAGCACTCGTGACGACAATCCTCGGCTGGCTCATCGGAAGCATCATCTATCTGATTTACCTGAAATATCAAGGCTTCCCAATGGAAACGGATGCATACCCAATCATCAAGCACCTCCGCCCCGTCTGGCACGACACAAAGCTCGGGCGCTACTCAATAATAGGAGGAATAATCCTTCTCCTCCTGCTTGTGACTTCCGCTCTCGGAGCCTGGCTCCCGGCCCGCAAGGTAGGGCGCGTCCCCATCGTCGACTCCCTCCGCGACGAATAGCTATGGAAGGGAGGCTTTCCAGCCTCCCACCAAGAGACACACAAAAATGCTAAAACGATTTAGATTTTTCATGATAAATCATGATATACCATGATAAATCATGATACAACATGATAAATCATAAACAAACTAACAACTGATAATAAAAAAAAACTAAACAATATGATTACCCTTAAAGACATCAACAAGATCTACCGTACAGATGAAATCGAGACCCAGGCTCTCGAAAACGTGAACATACACATTGACAAAGGCGAGTTCGTCTCCGTAATGGGACCCTCCGGTTGCGGAAAGTCAACCCTTCTCAATATAGTCGGACTTCTCGACACCCCCACTTCCGGCACAGTCACAATAGCCGGCACAAACGTCGAAGGCATGAACGACTCTCACCTGGCTGCATTCCGTAATCAGAAACTTGGATTCGTATTCCAGAGCTTCCACCTCATCGACTCGCTCAACGTGATCGACAACGTGATGCTCCCTCTCCTCTACCGCAAATCGAGCGCATCAGAGCGTGAGAAACTCGCCAAAGAAGTGCTTGAGCGCGTAGGTCTCAGCCACCGTATGCGCCACCGCCCCTCGCAGCTTTCCGGCGGTCAGTGCCAGCGCGTAGCCATTGCCCGCGCCATCGTAGGAAACCCTGAGATAATACTCGCCGACGAGCCCACCGGTAACCTCGACTCCAAGATGGGTGCAGAAGTAATGGATCTCCTCCACACCCTCAACCGCGAGGATGGACGCACCATCATGATGGTGACCCACAACGAAGAGCAAGCCCACCAGACCGACCGCATCATCCGCTTCTTCGACGGCCGCCAAGTAATGTAATTGTTCGTTTTACGTTGTACGTTGTGCGTTGTGCGATAAGCACTTCCAACAAAAAGTAACCAAATCATAAGCGACATACAACGTAAAACGTAAAACGTAAAACGTAAAACATAAAACGTAAAACGCAAAACGCATGATACGATATTTCAAACAAGCCTGGGGTAGCCTCCGAAAGCAGCCATTGCTGAGCATCATCAGCATTGCCGGCACTGCGCTTGCCATTTTCCTCATCATGATCATCGTGATGATCGATGAGGTGAAGGTTGCATCCTTTGCCCCGGAGAGCAACCGCGAACGATGGCTCGTGCAGACAAGCGCCTCTATTGGCAATAAAGACTGGGGATCTACTCCCGACAATAATTCTTCCAACGGTGGAATGTCATACGAGACTATCCGTCGCACTTTCTATGAGATGAAACTTCCGGTTGCCGCCGGCACTTTCACTTGGAGCAATACTGAAAGCCATCTTTCAGTTCCAGGAAAGACATCTTTCGGAGCCAGAAGAAAAGATACCGACCATGGATTCTGGAAGGTGATGGACTTCACTTTTATCTCCGGTCATCCATTCGAAGAAGCTGATGTGGAATCAGGGCGGCAAGTTGCTGTCATCAACGAAACCCTTGCCCGAAAACTCTTTGACACCACTGACTGCGAGGGTCGTGAATTCTCCATTGACCATGTTCCTTATCGGGTATGTGGCGTAGTACGCGACGTAACCAACCTGACTTCTCATGCCGATGCCGATCTATGGGTCCCTCTGACTTCAAATGGCACCGACAAATTCACATGGTGCACTTATATGGGTGCGCTCAGCTGTATTATAGTTGCTCCGAGCAAAGCCGACTTCCCGGCAGTAAGAGAGGAATACAATAAGGTGTGGGATAAATTCGAATCGGAGGTTGGGCAAGCCGGATGGGAATTCTATCGCCGCCAACGTCCTTACGATCAGTTTACAGCTGTCAATACCCGTGCAGGAAATATGGAGCCTGACATGGAGGGAGTCAGAAGACACAATCTTCTTGTCTATACAATCCTTCTGCTTATCCCAGCCATCAACCTCAGCAGCATGACACAGAGCCGTCTTCGCCATCGTCGCGAGGAAATAGGAGTGAGACGCGCTTTTGGAGCCACGAAGATTGCCATCATGAGCGAAATCTTCATAGAGAGCCTTATCATCACTATCATTGCCGGCCTCCTGGGACTCTTGATGAGCATCCTCTTCATATTCTTAGGAGGGAAGAGTGTGCTGGCAGGAGGCGCAGATGTGACCGGACTTTCAATAGGAATGATTTTTAATGTCGGAGTTTTCGGCATTGCGCTTCTCTTCTGCTTCCTGATGAATCTAATCTCAGCAACAGTTCCCTCTTGGCAAGCATCAAGAACTAATATTGTCAACTCCCTTACCGGAGACAAAAAGTAAGCTTCTACTGATATGAAACGTAAACTATTGACCCAAATGCGTGCCGAATGGCGCGCCAATACATGGATGGCGATAGAGCTGCTGCTCGTTTCGGTTGTGCTCTTTGTGCTTGCTGACAAGATCTACACCGTAATAGCCACCATCAACGAACCACTCGGCTTCGACACGGAGCATTGCTACATCTTACGCGTAAGGGAACTCTCCGAAGCTGCCCCGGAATACAAGAAATACGAGAATCAGGGGGAACGATGGTCAGACCTTCTGACACTTAAAGAGCGCGTCTTGGCTCGCCCTGAGATCTCAGACGCCACCATGAGCTCAAACGCCCATCCTTATAATCCCAACAACTCTTCCAACCAACTTGACATAGACACTTTCAGCATGGCAGATGCCCCGTTGCTCGTTCGCCGTGTAGATCCGGATTTCTTCAAGGTGTTTAAGATTGAGGGAGCCAACGGAGAGACCGCAGAGCAACTTGGGGAAATTCTGATGAAAGAAAGGATAATCCCAAGCGACAATGCCCTTCTCCGCAAAGCCGGGATTCGATCGCTCAAAAACCTTTATGGCAAGCAGATGGTATTGAGCGGACAAGATACCATGACATTGAGAGCTTCATTTAAACCAATGAAATATAGCGATTACGGCACCGTTCACGGCTGGGCTGGAGCCTCAATGTTCGAGCGTTTCCATCCAAGCATGATGGGCTTTATGGAAGGAATTTCTGTAAGAGTCAAAGACAATATGGACAAGGATTTTGCAGAAAAACTGATGGCTGATGCCGACAAGGACCTTCGAGTTGGCAATTGGTATATAGCCTCTGTAGATTCATTCGACTTCATCAAGAAGGAATTCAATCGCAATTCTGTGACTGAAACCCGCAATGTGATAATATGTGCATTGTTCCTGCTCGTCAATATCTTCTTAGGCATTTTGGGCACATTCTGGTTCCGCACCCAGCAGCGCATACGTGAGATCGCACTCCGCATGGTGAGCGGCGCCACACGGATCGACATTTTCCGTCGTATCGTCGGAGAAGGAGAAGTGCTCCTATTGCTCGTGACCCCAATCGCCATAGTCATAGACTATCTGCTGACCATTTACGAATTCACATCCTGGTATGATGGTTACTTCTCGCCAATGCATTTCTGCGTCAGCGCATTAGCAGCATGGGCATTGATGGCAATGATGATTGCCATAGGTATATACTTCCCTGCACGCCGCGCAATGTCCATCTCCCCGGCTGCAGCCATGAAGACCGACTAAATCAATTCATAATGCATAATTCATAATGCATGATTCATGAAAACGCTATTAATTATTAAATACTTTGGGATCGCAGCGGCAGCCCTTGTCTCGCTCTTCGCGACGGGGCTGCCCATCGAGGCGAGGACCATCACCCTCGACGAGGCGGTGCTTACAGCACGCGCCAACAGCGTCGACGCCGCCGTAGCCCTCAACCAGCTCCGTACAAGCTACTGGAGCTACCGCACCTACCGCGCTGATCTCCTGCCCGAAGTGGCTTTCAATGCCACGGTCCCATCCTACCGAAAGAGCTACAGCGCATACCAGCTCGAAGACGGAAGCTATACTTTCGTACGCAATAATTATATGCAGATTAACGGAGAAGTCTCCGTCAAACAAAATATATGGTTTACGGGAGGTAGCCTGTCGCTAAATACTTCGCTCGATTGGCTCCGACAGCTCGATAAGGGCGCTACAAACCGGTTTATGTCAGTTCCTGTTGCCCTTACGCTCAACCAACCGGTTTTCGGAGTGAACCACGTGAAATGGAACCGCCGAATCGAACCTATACGTTACGAGGAGGCAAAGGCTGATTTCATGAGCGCATCCGAACAGGTGGCTCTGAATGCCGTAGGATATTTCTTCGACCTCCTGATGGCTAAGGAAAACCTTGGCATTGCACGCCAAAACTACGACAACTCCAAGAAACTCCATGAAGTGGCTATAGTGAAGCGCGATATGGGACAGATAAGCCGAAACGACCTTCTACAGCTCGAACTCAATCTCCTCAACGCGGAGTCTTCTCTCACCGACCGCGAAAGCAACTACCGTGCTGCCATGTTTGCTCTCAAGTCTTTCCTTGACATTGAGGATGATGAAGACCTGGAGCCTGCCGTGCCGGATGAAGTCCCTGCCGGAGAACTCGTATATTCCGATGTGCTCGAAAAGGCACTTGCCAACAATTCATTTTCCAAAGAGATACGCCGACGCCAGCTCGAGGCTGACTACGAAGTGGCGAAAGCTAAGGGCAATATGCGCCAGATCGACCTCTTTGCCCAAGTTGGTTTCACTGGGACTGCCGACAATACCGCTGATGCCTACAGCCGGCTCAAAGACAATCAGATCGTGGAGTTAGGGTTCTCTATTCCTCTGATCGACTGGGGAAAAAGAAAAGGGAAAGTGAAGGTGGCTGAAAACAACCGCAACGTAGTTGAGAGCCGTATCCGTAAGGAGCAAATGGAGTTCAATCAGGATATCTTCATCCTCGTGGAGCGCTACAACAACCAGCGCCGTCAGCTCGAGATCTCTCAGCGTGCCGACACCATCGCTGCTGCCCGCTACAACACCAATCTCGAGACATTCCTCGTCGGTAAAATCTCCACTCTCGACCTCAACGACTCCCAGCTCAGCAAAGACGAAAGCCGCCAGGCCATGATCAATCAGATGTATCTCTACTGGCGCTACTACTACCAGATCCGAAGCCTTACCCTCTGGGACTTCGCGACTAACTCCGGCATAGACACCGACATAGCCCGCATCCTAAAATAATACAGGTCGGAGACCTGATATTCATGCTGAAACCCCGGGCTTAAGCCCGGGGCAACTTATACAATTGCGCAATAGCCTCGAAGAGGCGCTTTATGGTAATATTACGCCTCAATTTGTTATAAAAGTAAAACCTCAAAAAATTCTAAATTCAAAATTATCATGATACTAATCGTAGATGATGATAATTCCATTAGAGTGTCGCTCAAGCTCCTGCTAAAGCGAAATGGCTACGAAGTTGAGACTGCCACCATTCCTGCTGAAGCGATCGCTTTTGTCAGAGGCTCACGTCCCGACCTCGTAGTGATGGATATGAATTATACACACACCACTTCAGGCGAGGAGGGCCTGACACTTCTGAAACAAATAAAGGTGTTTCATCCCGACGTTCCGGTTATCCTCATTACAGCTTGGGGCAATATTCCTCTCGCCGTAGAGGGAATCCGTGCCGGAGCTTTCGACTTTATAACTAAGCCCTGGGACAATCATACCCTTCTTGGCCGCATAGCAACAGCCATTTCTCTATCTTCTAAAGATAAAGACACAACTGAAGTATCCTCTTCTTTCGATCGCTCTGCCATCATCGGACGCGACCCGAAACTGCTCTCGGTGCTCGACACCATAGAACGGGTAGCAGCCACCAATGCCCCGGTGCTTATCCTCGGAGAAAACGGCACAGGCAAGGAACTTATAGCTGAAGCAATCCACAAGAATTCCCTTCGCCGCCACGGCCCCTTAGTAAAAGTGAATTTAGGTGGCATCTCCCAATCGCTATTTGAAAGCGAGATGTTCGGCTACAAAAAGGGCGCTTTCACCGGAGCGGTCACTGACCGGGAAGGAAGGTTTGCCGCTGCTGAAAAAGGGACTATCTTCCTTGATGAAATCGGTGATCTCGACATAAACTCTCAGGTAAAACTTCTTAGGGTGCTTCAAGAGCATACCTACGAGCCATTGGGCGATACACGGACACGAAGAGCCGACGTAAGAGTCGTATGCGCTACAAATGCCGACCTCAATGACATGCTCCGCAAAGGGACTTTCCGCGAAGACCTTTTCTATCGAATCAACCTCATTACTGTCACTCTCCATCCTCTTCGCGAACGTCCTGACGACATTCCACTTTTAGTAGACCATCTTCTCCGGAAAGTATCAGCCGCAGCCGGCAGAGAGATACCGGAAGTCACTCAGGAGGCGATGGAACTGCTGAAGCACCAACCATGGCCCGGGAATATCAGGCAGCTTGCCAATATTGTGGAGCGCACTCTTCTCGTGACTCCAAGCTCCACCCTCGACGCCCGCGACTTCCGGGCACAAGGTCTTACCGACGAAAAAATTCATATCGATAATTCAGGAAGGCTCAAATCAAGAGAGAAAACAGAGATTGAAAATGCCCTGACCGAAGCCGGAGGCAACCTGACCCGCGCAGCCGCCCTCCTCGGCATCACCCGCCAGACCCTCTACCGGCGCATGGCAAAATACAACATCAAATTGAATTGAGAATTTAGAATTATTTTCAAATTCTTCATTCTCAATTCTCAATTCCCAATTATTATAGATGCGAATTAGCTGGATATTCACTCTCATAGTCCTCCTCATTGTAGGAGCGGTGGTGGCGCTGATGCTCCTTGAAGCAGGCAGTGTCACCTATACTGTTGTATGGGGAGTTGCCCTTCTCGGAGTGTTGCTACTCATTCTCTTCTACCGCAATGTAATGAAGCCGCTGCGCACCATTGCCAACGGCATCGACCTACTCCGTGCCCAAGATTTCACCAGTCGGCTCTCACATGTAGGACAACGCGAGGCAGACCGCATTGTAGATATGTTTAATGGAATGATGAATTCCCTAAAGCAAGAACGACTTAAACTTAGAGAGCAAAACCACTTCCTCGATCTTCTGATCGATGTCTCTCCTATGGGAATAATAATGCTTGATTCAAAGGGTGATATTTCTGAATGCAACAAAGCTGCCGCCAAATATGTCGGGTTGGATTCAACAAAAGATCTGCTCCTAACGACGGTTAAGGAACTTGACACCCCACTTGGCAAAGTTCTCAACTCACTGCAAGACCGTGAAGTGAAAGTGGTCAGGCTCAACGACTCTATGGTGTATCGTTGCTCACGGCTTTCCTTCATGGAAAGCGGCATTAGCCACCCATTCTATCTGATTGAGAAACTCACGGATGAAGTCATGAAGGCAGAACGCAAATCATACGAGAAAGTGATACGCATGATGGCTCATGAGGTAAATAATTCTCTGGCAGGCATCATTTCAGTGATGGAGACTGCCGAAGAGGAAGTCAGCGATCCTGACCTCTCGGAGGCTATTTCTGCGTGTGAAAACCGGTGTCGCGACATGGGAGCTTTTATTACTAAGTTCGCTTCCGCTGTAAAGATCCCGGAACCGATAAAGAGAAATGTAGACCTGTCAGAACTGCTACGGAGTCGTTCCTCTATCTTTGAGAGCATTTGTTCCGAAACCGGCTCAAAACTGACAATGACTATTCCGGATGAGGAAACGCCGGTATTCATTGACCCTGTGCTTATAGAGCAAGTCATCACAAACATCGTCAAGAATGCGGCTGAAAGTGCAGGTCAAGGAGGGATGGTCGATGTAAGCATAGAGAATCCCGGGAGCCGACTTGTGGTGACCGACAATGGACCCGGCATAAGCCCGGAGGCATCCGAAATGCTTTTCACCCCATTCTTCACCACAAAGGAATCGGGGCATGGTCTTGGACTCCTCTTGGTCAGCGAAGTCCTTAACTCCCACGGTTGCCGCTTCTCCCTTGAGACTTACCCGGACTCCCTCACCCGCTTCACCATCAAATTCTAAACTCCCCTATCGCAAAGCTAATGTAGTTAGCACGCTCCGCGTGCGTCCCCAATAGTTCATCGTTAATCGTTAATAGTTCATCGTTCATCATTATCATCAAGCAGTCTTCTGATCACTTCATAATTAGCCAAATAGAGCCTCTTCAAAGCCCGGGGGAATCTCGGGCCAAGTATCATAGCCCCCACGGTCATCCCAATCAGTATCTTTATTTCCACCCCATGATTAGGCCCGATGAATGCAGCCAACAGCCCCACCATACTCATGAATGCCACACACACCACCAGCCCCATCAATGCCTTAAAATATCCCATCATATCATTTCCTCCAATTATCAATTACAAAATCATGATTAATCAAGCCAAATCAGGTCGGAGACCTGATGATCATGCCCAAACCTCAGGCTTCAGCCTGGGGCAACTCATACAATAGCACTGTAGCCTCGGAGAGGCGCTTTATGGGCAAAGACTGATTGCCGATTTGCAAATTTAATACAAATTTTGAATATTGCCAACACAATTTTCGTTATTACTCAAAAAGCAATGTTAATTTATGTTGGATTGGAAGCTGATAGCCGGATTCGTATGCGGCCTCATGCTGGCGGGATTGCTGGTGTGGGCAGTATCATGGTGGCGTCGCGGCAAGGCTATACGCAGCGGTAAGCGCGGCGAGCGAATAGTTGCAAAAGAATTGGCTAAGCTCAAGAAAAATGATTACATCATCTTAAACGACCTACTGCTCCCGACATCCAACGGGCGCACGTCGCAGATCGACCATGTAGTAATTTCCACACGAGGCATTTTCGTAATCGAGACAAAGAATCATGCCGGCAGGATATCGGGCAACGAACATGCGCAATATTGGCAACAGCATCTGTCGTCGCAATCAAGGAGTCTATATAATCCTCTTCTGCAAAACAGAAGCCATCTGCGCGCTATCAGAAGGCTTCTTCCAAAACTTGATGCGGAGCTTTTCTCCTCTATGGTGGTCTTCACAGAGGCCTGGCGCCTTGACATTAAGGCGGAAGATATAATTAAGGAGCGCCGATTCCTCCCCGACAAGCATATAAAGAGAACTTTGATTCCGGAAGAGAGGCGCAAGAAACGTTGGTGGTGTCCGTGGAAGGCAGTGGTGCTCGACGAGCATAAAATGGCAATGCGCATCGACAGTCTACTGAATGAAATAAAACGGCGCCGCCGAATCATTGACAGGGATTCTCTGCATGCCATAGCCGAAAAAATCGTGGCTTCAAACGTGACCGATAGCTCCGTAAGACGTGAACACACGGAATACGCAAAGCGAACTTCAAAAGACGTATCAGCAGATATCAGCAAAGGGAAATGCCCGCGTTGCGGAGGGCAGCTGATAGTAAGGAAAAGTGACAAAGGTGAATTCGTAGGATGCGCCAACTATCCGAAATGCCGCTTCACCTGCTCCATCGACCGCCTGCATCATTGAAACATGAAGCGATCTGCTATATGGTCGTAGAATATTTTTATCGCACAAAGGTATAATTTCCTATGCCTTCACGAAAGGGGGACTAACTAATTATATTATTCAAGTTTCGCAAGTACTAAATAACTCACGCAAAGGCGCAAAGGGCTCGTTGAGAAACTATTAACTATAAACGATTAACGATCAATTATAGCTTCGCGACTTGGTTTTGGCAAGCACGCAATGATTGCGGGCTGCTACGCATCGCCCGGAGTGCGCAGAGAACAAGCGCAGTTCCTGCGCTAAGGGATTGCACTTCAACATACAAGAACAAGCGAAACTTAAATTATATTATTTGATATTCTAAATTAAGAGAAAAGATCATCAGCAGTAATTACGCAAGAGACGTCATTGGCATAAGCGTTATCGGTAAGACCATTCGCCGATATCATGGTCAGGAATATGGCATTGTGTGTTTTGGATTCGTCATATAAACGTTGTATTTTGTTGTTCAATATATCGGAATACTTTTTATCTATGGTAAACTTTCCCTTGGTATATTTCATTTCACATAGATTTAATACATTATCAGCTCTGTCTATTAAAAGGTCGATTTCTACTCCAGGAAGATCTGCATAGGGAGCGGCACGCCAAGCATATTCATTGCTTATGATTCCACTGATTCCCAAGGCCTGTTTGATCTGGCGGATGTGATGCAGACATACGCGTTCAAACGCAAGTCCACTCCAATTATGATAAGCCGGCGTTCTTTGGCTCTTTGACCAAAAATTTTCATCTGTAATATTTTTATCACTTATGAAACGGAGATAGAATAAAGTAAAATTATCGATCAGCTGATATACAGTATTCTTCTTTTTTGAACCGAGGGAGTTATACTTGCGGATAAATCCACAGGCATTCAACTCTTCAAGACAGTCACTTAGCTTACCATTATCTGTTAGCTTGGCTGTCTTTATTATCTCCTCCCTCGCCATTCCGACCTTTTTCTTTCCCAATGCGATAATTATATTCATATAAGGCACGGGGTTTTTAAAAATAGATCGATATAGTTCTTCAAATTCATTTTCAAGGATGGCACCGCGTTTGAAAAATAGGTTGTCGATATTCTGAGACATACTCAGTCCAGATTCTAAAAGCGACCAATAATATGGGACTCCTCCAAATACCATATAGGTCTCCATTATCATATCTCTATTGTATCTAAGTTTTTGTTCCATAGAAAACCTTTCGCATTCTTTAAGCGTAAAAGGCAACAGACAGATTTTATCGGATAATCTATTGTGGAGTCCGCCTCTATTCTTAAATACCTTTTTCACCATCCAGGATGTCGCCGATCCGCAAATAACTAATAGAATATCTTTTCGTGCCGAAGCCCATCCATTCCAAAATTGCTCAAAAGCAGATAAGAAACTTGATCTTGGAGCATCCATCCAAGGAAGTTCATCCAAAAATACAACCTTCTTACCCTCTGGATATTTCTCAATTAGGTCTGCAAGCAATGAAAAGGCATCAATCCAATTCTGAGGTTGAGCGGATGGCTCTAAGCCTTGTCGTTTTAAAGCATTGTAGAAACTATGCAATTGGGTGCGTGTAGATACATTAGGCATACCCGAATAGGAAAAGGCTATTTCATTAGGGAAAGCTTCTCTGACAAGACTTGTCTTCCCTATCCGTCTTCTTCCGTAAATGGCTATAAATTTTGAGTCTGTACTGCGGTAAGCTGTACGCAGCTTATTAATTTCCGATTCTCTTCCAATGAACATATTGAATATATTAGATTGCAAAATTATATAATATTTTTGACAATAACAAGCGGAATCTTAAAAAATAACACACATTCCGCTGGTTTCTGTCAAAATATTAAAAGTGTAGCCTGTCATAATTATAAAGGTCCCATACCAAGAAACGTGAGCCCTTTTTAATTCTCAATTATCTAACAACCTTCTACACCCATAACTCTTCAGCGAAATTCTCTGTGTGCCCTCTGTGAGAACACTGAAAATTTGGCGCTGAATAGTTACCTTTAATATCCATTGCGTTAAATAAAGTTAAATAGCTGTAGGAGTAATCTAATTTTATTAAATTTGCATAATCTTTACAAAAAAAATTAAACATTTTTATTAATAATCAAAACTATTGTTTTTTTTATGAAAAAAATTTCCATCATCACTTTAGTATTATCGTTCAGCATTACCGCATTGGCAGACACATCTTTGAGAATGCTCTCATTCGGCAGTGAAATGGGACCTGGAATAACGGAACCCGGAATAATGGGATTTGGGATTTCACCCAATGGCAGATATGTATGTGGCTCCATCGAGTACGCTGCAGGAATATTTATCGGAGATCTTGAAACAAATAAGATGTTGTATTCCATCTCTGACTCTGATACAGGAGCTCAGCTACTTAATATAAACAATATCGGCGAGGCCATAGGATTCGATGGAGATTCAGGCATTCTTTTTAACATTGATGAGAAGGAGACTGCACTCCGTTCTTCAGAAAAATTATCATACATAATCGGACAGGACATTTCAGATGACGGAAGTGTCCAGGTAGGAATGCTGGTATCAGACAGCTTTCAGACTTATCCTGCATATTCTAAAGACGGAGGAATATGGGAAATCCTTCCTATGCCTGATATAGACTTGGGTTATTACAACCAGAAACAGGTAGCTGCGCGATATGTCAGCAGCGACGGTAAAATAATTCTTGGAAACATCGGCACTTGGGGACCGGCAACACTCTGGCGACTTAACGAAACTGGGGAATTTATACCTGATCCGATATTCGACGGATACGTAATGATGTCGAGAGAGGATGTCGAAAAACCATATTTCAGATTTACTCCGGAAGGGATGAGTCCTGATGGGCATTATATTCTTATCGAAGTTTGCACATACAATGATGGAGCGAGCAGCCTGACAATGCCAGCTGTATATGACACCCATACTAAAGTTTTAAAAGTTTATGACGAGGTACAGAACATCGATTATTCGGAATCAGGATTACACCCTACAGCTATTGACAATAATGGCACTTTTATTGGAATGATAGGATCTGGTTCTTTTAATATGGGAGCTTTTATAATGTATGCCGGCGAAACGCAAGCTCAAATGTACACTGAGGCTTTTCCTGAATATGCAGATGTTTTTGAATGCCTCGACCTTGGGGGCTACCACATGCCGTCCGACATATCTGCCGATGGAAGATTTATACTTGGTAACGGATGGTATACTCCTTCTGATGACCCCATGGCAAATGACGCAATCTATTATTTCATGACTTATGTAATAGATACTGGCAATACTAACAGCGTCGGCAATCATAACGAAGAAACGATGCCCATCGTCCCCACAGAATATTACACATTAGATGGAATCAGGGTGGACAATCCTGTAAAAGGTCTTAATATCATCAGGATGTCTAATGGAACATTCCGTAAGATTCTTAAATGACAGGGCTATAATTGCAAAATAAAACCAACCTTAAAAACCAAGCTCCGGTGACGGTATTTAGCCGTCACCGGAGCATTTTAATATTGTGGTTATTTAAACATTTTTTTGTGAAGTTAATAATACAGGACACCATAATTTTCAATAGGAACGATTAGAACTTACTCTCACTTATCGTTTTTTCCATAAAAAATTCACAAATTAAAATAGGTTAATCAACTTCCCCCAAAAATATCTTCATGTTCTGATTTTTTTAGAAAATCAAATTTTTTTTTGCCATTTTTGCCATTTTAACATTATTTAACAAATAAGACGAAATATTATCATTTTTTTTAATTAACTTTGCATCGAATTTAAAACAGGTGATTTCAAAAACAAATTGCCAAAAAAATTGGCAATTATTTTATATTTTTATTCTATAATCGTTTTAGTATGAAACTTAAATTCGGATCCCTCCTGTTGTTTGCCGGCACGGTAGCAACTATGAGTGCCCAGACTCCGACCGTAGCTCAAGACATCTACACCCAGATTGGTGGAGAAAAAGTGTCTTCCGGAGAAACGGTGATCTATAGTTTCGGCAGCTGGCATGCTGGAAGCATGGACGACAAAACATTACTGTTGTCGCCTCTCTTCGAGCAGATGATAGCTGACAATGCCACCTCTCTCGTAGGAGGTGTGACAGCCGAAGCTGACGGCATCTCAGTAAGTTGGAACAGCATCGACAAACAAATCACAGTCAACTGCCCATCCGAGAAGCTTGGTCGCACAACTGTGCTCATCGCCACCATGGACGGCGCTACACGAGGACTGGTCAATGTTGATGAAAGTCCAGCAGTCATCTCACTCGCAGACTACACTCCAGGCATTTATGTTGCAGCTGTAGCAGTAGACGGAAAACTAATCAAAACATTTAAAATCAATCTAAAATGAAAAAGATTTTACTCTCATCTTTTATAGCTGCTTCTGCAGCAGTGCCTGCAGTCGCAGGCTTGAACAACATCAACTATCAGGCCGTAATCAAAAATGGCAACGATGTAGTAGCCAACAAAACTCTTCCGATGAAATTTGAGCTTCTCAACGACGAAGAAGAAGTTGTATACATCGAAGATCAGGTGGTAAAGACAAACGCTTCCGGCTATGTATCCTGCCAACTCGGAAACGAAGAGCAGCTCCTCAAGACAATCAAATGGGGCGACCTCACTCTTCGCGTTTCTATCAACTTCGGCAATGGCTACGAAGTGATCTCTAATGAAGAAGTGTCTTCAGTTCCTACTGCAATATATGCTCTCACCAGCGCTGACTCCGGAGAAATCAGAGAAGCTGTTGAAGAACTTATGGAGGAAACTGAGCTTAATAAGGAAACCATCCTTGGCATCAACGCTGAAATCGTAAAACTCAATGGTGTTGTTGAAAACTACGATGAAGTTGTAGAAACAGTTGAAGGACTTGTAAAGGACAACGAAGAAACTCAGGCAAAACTTAACAGCTTCGGCGCTGACCTTGCTCAGATCGAAGGTCTTGCTGAAAAAGTTGAGAAGCTCGAAAATAGTGATGTTTCTAAGTTTGCAGAACTCGCTGACAAAGTTGATATGCTCGAAGAAGGTATGGCTGCGATTGTAAGCCCAACAGATCCTGAAAGCGTAATCAACCAGCTCAATAGCTCTCTTGGCTCTATTCAAGATCAGATCGATGAAGTCAATACTAACACTGAAGCTTTCGCTGATATGGTAGAAGCTCGTTTTGAAAAGATCCAGGGTAATGTTAATGCTACAGACCTTGCTGTCGAGGCTCTCAACGAGCAGACTGAAGCTTTCGCTGAGATGGTAGAAGCTCGTTTTGATAAG
>JAIDTL010000032.1 GCA_029060725.1 Muribaculaceae bacterium
GCAAAGATACAAAATTTTTCTTACATCACATAGCCAAATCTTATATTTTTACACCACATTTGGCTGCGTGATGTAAGAAAAATTTATTATCTTTGCAGAAAAATATAAATATGACCCACGCAGATATCGAAAAGATATTAGAGACAAACAGCATTAAACCTACTGCGAATAGGATACTTGTCTTGAAAGAATTGATGAGGAATGCTCATCCGGTAAACCTTGCAGATCTGGAAATCGCTCTCGCTCCTATGGACAAAGGAAGTATCTTCCGGGTGCTACAGCTTTTTTCCGAGAAGGAAGTGATCCATGTGATCGAAGATGGAAGCCGTTCCCTGAAATATGAAGTATGCCATGCGGAGGATCATCATACGGCTACGGACCAGCATCCACATTTCTTTTGTGAGAAATGTGGCACCCTGTATTGCCTTGACCACATATCATTACCCGACATAAAGCTTCCCGATGCTTTCAAAGTGAAATCAATCAACTTTATGATCAAGGGAATCTGTCCGAAATGTGGAGACTAAAAAACTGAAGTAATCAGATTCAAGGATATGAAGCCGTCATGGCTAAATGCAATATCATTTTACAAACCTATCTGTCCTTTAGTCGGCGGTCGCAATATTCGGATGGGGTAATGCCGGTCATTTTCTTGAAGGTGCGGGAGAAATGCTGCGGATAGTCGAAACCTAAGGAATAGGCTACCTCAGACGAGTTCATTCCTGATACCAGCCTGTTTTTGGCAAGCTGTATGACGTATGACTTTATGTAGTGGTTTGCCGTCTCTCCCGTGGTCCTCTTTATGACGTCGCTCAGATAGCTCGGCGACATGCACAGTTGTTCGGAGCAATACTGTACCGTGGGCACTCCGTCGGTAAGCTGACGGTCCTTCTCGAAATATTCCTTCAGAAGTTTCTCGAATCTTGACAGGATATCGTTGTTCTGAATTGTACGGGACACAAACTGCCGGTTGTAGAACCTCTGGGCATACCTCAGTAAGAGATTGATGAATCCGACTATGATCCTGTTTTGCATAGCATCTGAGGGAAACTTAAGTTCATTCTCTAACTGTCTCAGGAGGGCAATCATTACCTCGCGCTCCTCCGGAGTCATGTGAAGCGCCTCGTTTATCCGATAATCAAAGAATGAAAAGTCCTTGATCTCCTTTTCGAGACCCGTTCCCTGAAGTATGTCGGGGTGGAAGAGCACAGCCCAGCCGGTAAGATTCACGAGTTCGCCATCGTCTTCAAGTCCGCCGATCTGTCCGGGAGCCACGCAGATGAGTGTATCCTCGGAGTAATCGTATTTCCCGGAGCCATAGATCAGGTCGCGACCCTTTTCCCCACCTTGAAGAAACAGTCCATACACGCCATAGCTGTTGAGGCTATGGCGCACCGGAGAGACCTCGCTGTAGTTTATGACACTTATAAGCTCATGGGGATCGGTCTGACCGACCCACGAACTGTAATCGGAGGGTTTGTTTACTTTCAGGATCTTACTCATATTATAGGTTTAGTATTTTTCTATTGCAAAGTTACAAAAATTCCGTAATATCAAGACTCTATACTAACCAAAATCTCGGCATTCGTACCATTTTCCCAATTTTGGAGGAATCATCGGTCGATTGCTTGTTTTCTTTACAGAGATTTGAACGTATCTGTTCGGCTAAGGGATCTCGCGCAAAGGCGCAAAGGGCTCGCTGAGTTTAAGTCGTTAGTCTTATAGATTGGCTTCCGGAAGCAAAGGGCGCTGAGGCTCGCTCGCTACGCTCCGCATTGCAGGAATGAGAATGACCGGAAACGACAGATTAGAATTATGATGTATTTGTGTTTATCGACAAGCACTTGAAATAAATGGTGATAACGTTATTTAAGACAATGATGGCTATCGCTGCGGGATTGATTATGTTCAATGCATGTGGTGATGGCCATAAACAGGAGACAAAGGAAATGTGCGAGAAACTACCCATGCAAGCCGACGGCATAGTGAGGCTGTCAAAGATACAGGTCAATCCTGACTATCTTGACGAGTATATGAAATATGCGATGGAAGTGGGTACCATCTCACTAGAGACGGAACCGGGGGTACTGACGATGTATGCAGTAGCTGACAAGGAAAACCCATGCAACATCACTATATTAGAGACATACGCAAGTCAGGAAGCATATAAGAGCCATATCGCATCAGAACACTTCCAGAAATACAAGCAGGGGACACTTCACATGGTGGACTCACTCCGTCTCGACGACGTAACGCCACTGAATCCTGCCAACAGGATAGTCAATTATATTCAGAAATGAATTTGATGCTATTCGTGGAAAAATGAGGTAGAGGCATTTGCATTTTTTAACAAGGATGATGTACTGACAGAAACATGGTGCTCGTTTCCTTATTAGTGTCACACCTTCAATTTTGCACATGAATATGTCAAAGG
>JAIDTL010000033.1 GCA_029060725.1 Muribaculaceae bacterium
TCCCTGCATTTCTCCGATTACTCCGATTACTCCGATTACTCTGATTACTCCGATTACTCCGATTACTCCGATAAAAACCCAATTATTACAAAAATATTTCATATTTCTTACAAAAAAATTTCTTAAAATGAAATATTTTAACTAACTTTGCAGTGAAAATCAGCTAATCAAGCTATTAAGCAAATTTAGCTATACTAAAAAAAGTCTCTCTTAAAGAAGGATGCTATGAAATATAATCCATGGATAGAGGCTATGCGCCTCAGAACGTTGCCGGTGAGTGCTGCAGGAGTGCTCGCGGGTTGTGCCGTGGCCATTTGTTATGACAATTTTTATTGGCTTCCAGCCCTTATATGTCTTGTCTTTGCTTTGGTTGCCCAGATAGTAAGCAATTTTGCCAATGAATACTTCGACTACAAGAATGGCATGGACATGAAAGGGCGGCAAGGATTTCGTCGAGGAGTTACTGAAGGAGATATCAAGCCTGCTACGATGAAGCGGGTGATGCTGAGCCTGATGGCAGCAGACTGTCTTCTCGGATGCTCCCTAATATATTGGGGAGGCCTCTGGATGATCCCGGTAGGAATAATTATTGCATTGGCAGCCTTCGCCTACAGTGCCGGCCCCTGGCCACTGTCGCATCATGGACTTGGAGACGAAGCTGTCATCATCTTTTATGGGATAGTGCCTGTGATGTTCACTGCCTACCTGCAATGTGGTGACTGGACAGGAGGCTCGATGGCAGGTGCTCTTGGAAAGATGTGGATTATGGCGCTCATCGTCTCTTTAGGCGTAGGACTATTAGGAGCAAACGTGTTAAATGTAAACAACATCCGTGATTACAGAGACGATGCAAGGGTAGGCAAACGTACAAAAGCCGTTATTTTCGGAGCAAATGCCATGAAATGGGTATATGTCGTGTTTACATACTGCGGACTTGGACTAATCTGGTATGGATTTCACGAAGCCCTGAATAGTTGGGGTTGGTCAGGATATGTGGCAATTGGCATCTGGTTTGTGCCCATAATCCTTGCTCTCTTCAAATTTTCAGACTATCATCTCAATAAAGTGCTAAGATACACTGCAATCTTACTGCTCGCAGCTATCGTTTGGACCATCATCGACGTCAGCCTGAATATCGAATTCCTACATGAGATGTTAGCACACATATAAGTCAGATTAAGAAATCTCCGGATAAAGAAACAGGGACACTGCCATTGGCAATGTCCCTTAATTTCTTTTTAGGCGCTATGTATAAGCTTACTTGCTTGCGATGCTGTCTGAGACAGTTAGAGAGTAGCGACCTTTGGCACGGCGACGGGCAAGTACTTTGCGGCCATCTGCAGTAGCCATTCTTTCACGGAAGCCGTGCTTGTTGATTCTTCTGCGGTTGGAAGGCTGGAATGTTCTTTTCATTTTTTATGAGGTTTTAAATATTTCTATTATCTACTTAGAGTGCTTTCGGACTGCAAAATTAGTGAATCTATTTGAATTAGCCAAAAAAATCACGTTTTTTTCGCATTTTACACCTTAAATTAGTATCTTTTGCACTGATTATCGCTTGCAATTAGGTTTTTTTTTGTAATTTTGCACTATAATTCGAAATTACATAAAACTTCAAAAGATATGATGAACGCTCAAGACATCAAGAACGGCACTTGCATCCGCATGGATGGCCAGCTCTATTTCGTGATCGAATTCCTTCATGTAAAACCTGGAAAGGGCAACACTTTCATGCGCACTAAGCTCAAAAACGTAGTTGACGGTCGCGTCCTCGAACGCCGCTTCAACATCGGCGAAAAGCTTGAAGACGTACGCGTAGAACGTCGCCCCTACTCTTATCTTTATCAAGATGGAGCCGACGATATCTTCATGGACCAGGAGACATACGACCAGATTCCAATCAAACGCGACCTCGTGACAGGCGCACCCTTCATGAAGGAAGGTGACATTGTAGAAGTGGTAAGAGATGCATCGACCGATACTGTGCTCTTCGCTGAAATGCCTATAAAGACTAAGTTGGAAGTGACTTATACTGAACCGGGACTCAAAGGCGACACTGCTACCAACACGCTCAAGCCGGCTACTGTTGAGACTGGAGCTGAAGTTCGCGTACCTCTTTTCATCAACACAGGCGAAATCATCGAAATCGACACACGCGACGGTTCATACGTAGGCAGAGTAAAAGCCTAAATCGTCCATATACGTAAAACGCTATTCGTACAACGTAAAACGCTCATGATGTTTTCCATTATAGTACCGGTCTACAACCGTCCGGATGAAGTCAAGGAACTCATGGCGAGCCTTGCTTGCCAGACCGACAAAGGATTTGAGGCTGTAATAGTGGAAGATGGAAGCACGATACCATGCAAGGCGGAAGCCGAGGCGTATGCCACGGCAGTCGCCTTGCAGTATTTTTATAAAGACAATGAAGGCCGATCGCCGGCGCGCAACTACGGTATGGATCATGCCAAAGGAAACTACTTCGTCTTCGTAGATTCAGACTGCATTCTCCCGCCAGACTATATAGAGAAGCTCCGCAAGGCATTGACGGAAAAATGGCGCGATTGTTTCGGTGGTCCTGATGACGCTCACGAATCTTTCACCGACACTCAGAAAGCAATAAACTTCGCCATGACTTCTTTTCTCACTACCGGTGGAATTCGAGGAGGAAAAGTGCAGATGGAGAAATTTGTGCCTCGCACTTTCAATATGGGATTCTCAAAGGAAGTGTATGAAAAAGTAGGAGGTTTCCGTGAAATGTTTAGCGAAGACATTGATATGTCTACGAGAATACGCCTCGCAGAATTTTCTCCGGAACTAATTCGGGATGTTAAAGTATATCATAAGCGTCGCGGAAGCCTTGCAAAGTTCTGGAGGCAAGTGCATGTATTCGGCATGTCGCGTATCACTTTGCAATTGCTTTATCCGGGGAGCATGAAGGCTGTGCATTGGGCTCCGGCTATATTTGTGATAGGAGCTGTGGCCATGATCATCGGAGCCTTCTTCAATCCTCTTTGGCTAATTCCTCTTGCCATTTATATAATTGCTCTTTGGATATCAGCCATTGTGTCTACACGCAGCCTAAAGGTTGGGACGATGGCAGTGGCAGCGTCGATGGTGCAACTTTGGGGTTATGGCACCGGATTCATCCGAGCTTATATCTGGAAAATTCTCCTGCGACATGGCAGAGACGAAGAGCAGGAGATAAAAATGAGGAAAGGAAAATGAAACGGGAAGATTTCGGACTGGAAGCTCAAGAGCCGGAGATTGCAATTGGCAATCAAGTGTTGAAAATAAAGGAGATGACATCTGAAGAGCGTCCGCGCGAACGAGCCATCAACCATGGTATCGGATCACTCACCACTGCAGAGCTCCTCGCCCTGATATTGCGCACCGGACAACCGGGACTTCCTATCACAGATCTCTGCCGCCAGCTGATGAACGACAACGACAATTCCCTGCTCCGTTTGGAACGTCGCTCACGCAGTGAACTTACTCTGACCAAAGGAATCGGTGAGGCAAAGGCGCTTCAGATTGAGGCTATGATGGAAGTGATGCGACGATATCAGAAAGAAACTATAGATAAAGCTACGCTCCGTCTTGACCTGATTAATACAGCCCAATGTATCCACGACCGGATGCGTTATCGCATAGCCAACCTCGACCATGAGGAAGTGTGGATTATGCTTCTCAATAGAAGAAACGAAGTGATCAAAGAGTTCAGGCTCACGAGTGGAAGCTCCATCGCATCTGTATTCGACACTAAGATGATCATCAAGAGAGCTTTGCTTGAAGATGCGCAAGGAGTAGTGATGTGTCACAACCATCCCTCAGGAACTTTGCGGCCATCAACACAAGACGACAGCATCACCCGCAAACTTTCCGATGCATGCAAGACGATGGATCTCCGTCTGCTTGACCATGTCATCATCACCACCGGTGGTTTTTACTCCTACTCCGAGGAAGGACGCCTATAAAAATACACAAAATATTAGCCCTCCGAGCCAACGACTCTGGAGGGCATTTTGTATAGTTTTTATAAATTTCTTGCTTATATGCTATAATTGCATCCGATGCTGAGGCTTAGCCATTAAACCAGTTGGCGAGATCGCCAAACGTACCGATAGCGAATAGCCAATAGAGGATGATGAATATGAGTACGAGAGTTCCAAGCCACACCCAAAGTTTGTTGCCGCGAGGAGCCACCTGATCGTCGTCTTTCTGACGGCTCTCCTCAATATTTTTTCCTGATCTTCTCATTTCCTGGAACGCCTTGTTTTCTTTTTCACGAAGGTCTTTATCTTCCATATTAGCCATAGTCTTGATATTTTAGTTTATAGTTTCTTTATGTTTTCTCTATCTAAAACACACGATGGTTGCTTTCGGTTCAAAAAAATATGAATTATGCATTGTGAATTATGCATTGTGAATTCATACTTAAGAGTTTAGAAAGGAACTGTGTCGCCGGCACCGTCAGGCATAATGTCGAGTGAGGACTGTCCGGGCAGAGGGTCGGCTGCGAAATTGAAGTTGGTGCCTCCTTGACTGAATTTTGAAGCAATCGTATCGCCTCCATCTCCGCCTACGGAATTCATCTTTGACTGGAACTCCATCTTTGTGCCACTGCCATTCTCTCCAAGAGCACTTTGGACTGCATTATAACCTTCTTGCCAATTCTCAAACTTAGCATATTTTGAGATGAAACGGAGTTTCACATCGCCCACTGCACCACTACGGTGCTTGGCTACTATCAATTCCGCAAGTCCCCGGATATCACGATCCTGAGCATCCACACCGCTCCTTGTATAGTATTCCGGACGATGAATAAAACATACAATATCGGCATCTTGCTCTATGGCTCCTGATTCGCGGAGGTCAGAAAGCACAGGACGCTTGTCTTCGCGGGTTTCTGTACTACGGTTCAACTGAGAAAGAGCTATGATTGGTATGTTCAACTCCTTGGCGAGAGCCTTCAGAGATCTCGAAATCGTAGACACTTCCTGTTCGCGGCTGCCAAGCTTCAGTCCGCCTGCACTCATCAGCTGCAAATAGTCGATCATTATCATCTTGACACCATGTTCTCTGACCAGTCGGCGGGCTTTCGTACGCAATTCCGTGATGCTCAAGCCAGGAGTCTCGTCAAGATACAAAGGAGCTGAGTAGACATTCTTAAGAGAAGCGTTGAGACGATCCCATTCCTCATTGCTCAATTGTCCGCTCTTGATCTTCTCGCCTTCAAGACTCGCCACATTTGACAGAAGACGCTTCACGAGCTGCACATTCGCCATCTCAAGAGTAAAAATAGCTACCGGGATATTGTATGTCACCGTCATCTCCTTAGCCATAGAAAGCACGAAGGCTGTCTTACCCATTGCAGGACGGGCAGCAATAATTATAAGGTCTGACGGCTGCCATCCTGACGTCATCTTGTCAAGGTCGTTGTAACCTGTACGCAAACCGGAAAGTCCGGAAGAAGAGTTGGCGGCATTCTGTATCTGCTCAATCGCAAGGTTAATCACAGGGTCGATCTGTGTCACCTCCCGCTTGATCTGATTTTGCGAAATATCAAAAAGAAGAGCCTCTGCCTCCTGAAGAAGATCGTCGATATCGTTTCCCTCATCGAAAGCCTTGGTCTCGATATTTGTAGCGTATGATATAAGCCTGCGAGCAAGATATTTTTGAGCTACAATCTTGGCGTGATATTCCACATTTGCAGCCGAATAAATATTTGACGTTAGACTCGTGATTTTTATGGCGCCTCCTACTTCTTCGAGCTCTCCGTTAGCCCTAAGTTGCTCCACCACAGTCAGCATGTCTATCGGTCGCTGAGAAAGACCAAGTTGCATGATTGCGTTGAAGATCTTTTGATTGATTGGATCGTAGAAACTCTCGGGAGAAAGGATGTCACACACATTCATGTATGCATCCTTCTCTATCATGAGCGCACCGAGCACTGCCTCCTCCAGGTCCGTATCTCTTGGAGGTAGCTTACCCGTAGGGTCAGTCATGGGGGCAGCAGGTCGTTTACCCCCACGCCTCTGATAATTATTTTGCTCTGCCGGCATATTAAATTCAAATCAAATTTGCCCTGAGAGCCTCAACCCCTTCAGATGTCATTGGAATTCCCGGACCGAGACGACGGTGTCCGTCAGCAGTCACCAGATAATCCTCCTCATTACGCACGCCACCGAATCCGATCCATTTCTCCGCCTCTTCGAAATTGATGAAATCTTTATGGCGTCCTTCGCTCTTCCAGAGTTCTGTAAGTTCGGGCATAAAGTATATACCGGGTTCGATAGTGAATACAAACCCCTCTTCGAGAGGACGTGCCAGACGAAGAGACTTGAATCCGAAGACTGTGGATTTGGGCTTACCGTCATAGCCTACCCAAACTTCCCCAAGATTCTCCATGTCATGCACGTCAAGTCCCATCATGTGTCCGAGTCCTGTAGGGAAGAACATTGCGTGTGCTCCTGCTTTGACAGCCTCTTCCACATCACCTTTCATGATGCCCATATCCTTAAGCCCGGAAGCTATGGTGCGGGCTGCCTCTATATGAACATCCCAGAATGGCACTCCCGGACGGAGCATTGCCACAGCATTGCGCGATGCCGCTTGCTGAAGATCGTAGATAGCCTTCTGTCGATCAGTATAGCGAAGATCTACCGGGGTGGTTGACGACATATCGCCGGCATATCCCATCTCAGTCTCAGCGCCTGCATCGAGCAGGAAGAGCTGTCCTGATTCGAGGGTGTTATTGTATGAATGATTGTGAAGGATCTCACCATGCACAGTCGCGATCGTCGGGAATGAACAGCGCATACCATGCTCGGTAGCCACCTTCTCTACGAGGGCTTTCATCTGATATTCTGTCATACCCGGACGTGCGGCCTTCATAGCTGCCTTATGCATGAGAGCCGTCACTTCACAAGCCTTCTCTATCTCTGCGATTTCTTCAGCACTTTTATGATTGCGCATATCTACTACGGCACGTATCAACGGCACTGAAGCTACTGCGCCTCCCGGCTGCAGACCAAGAAGCTGCATGAGTTTCAACTCGTGGTCGGCGCGATAATAAGGTATATAATGTATAGGAGATGCCGCTTGGCGAGCTTTATCGAGATAGCTGCGGAGCTCGGAAGATGGACGCACGTCAGTCACTCCGGCTTTAGCCGCAAGTTCATGAAGAGTTGGGAGGTTGCCGGTCCATACTATCATGTCGATAGTCAATTCATCTCCGAAGATGATGTCGCGGTCGTTGTCTATGTCAATTACAGCGTTGAGCCCATCATGGTTCAAGCCGAAGTAATAGAGAAATGTAGAATCCTGTCGAAATTCATATTCATTGTCACGATAGTTCATACCCACCAGGTCGTTGCCAAGCAGGAGCACGACACCCTTGCCGAGACGTTTTTTAAGCTCAGCACGGCGTTTGATATAGGTTTCCGGTGAAAACATAAGTGTATTTTATAAGTGTATTTTATTAGTCGTTTCTGCAAAGTTAATGCAAAAAAACGAAAAATAAAAATTACTTATAAATAAAAAATCCCGGAAGATATAAATCCTCCGAGACTAATCATTCTATAGTCCAAGATTAATATATAATCTTTAATTTTTTTATTTAAGTAATTAATAATTTAAATGTATAATATCATCTAAATGTTTACGACTGAAATTCAGCGACAAACAATTATGAATTATGCATTATGAATTATACATTATCACTTAATATTTACACAAGTGTCACTACTACTTCCTCGTCATTTTCAGAGAGGGAAATCTTGCCTTCGCGACCGAGCCAACCGAGAGCTGCCATCAATTCGTCTTTTTTGAGTTTGGTAGCCTTCTTAAGGCTCTTCATTCCAAGTCCGTCGGTAGGATTTGTTTCAAGGGCTTTGTAAACTTCACCAGCCCATGTTCCAATTGATTCAATAGTCATTTTTCTAATTATTTTTAATGGTTAATTTTATTATTTCTATCTCTTTTTCTATTTAATCAACAAATGGTCAGCGTAAAAGTTTAATAATTCTTTCAGCTTCTGAAGTATCCCCTATTTTCCCATCTCCATATTTCTCACGAGCTACCATATATTTATAAAATAATACACGTCCTACCCTATCACGCAATTGATCGGTAGAAATTTTGCCATTTCTGACTGCAGCCGTAAGAATCATCACCTCTTCTTCTGTATTTGCCGGAGCAAGCACAATGTCGGCACCGGCAATGATGGCATCTGCAGCTGTATTTCCTCCAGCTCCTGCCATATTCATTGCATCCGTGACTATCAAGCCATGAAAATCCATATCTTTACGGACAAATTCTTTCAATACTTTTTCCGACACCGTCACCGGCACTTCATCCGAATCAAGCGCAGGCACATAGAGATGCCCCATCATGATTGCACTGAGCCCATTGCCGACGTATTTCTTAAATGGCAACAAATCTTTATCATTAAGATCTTTCCGCGACTTGATGACAGACGGCAGACGCTTGTGGGAATCTGCATCGGCAGATCCATGACCGGGAAAATGCTTGGCAACGCTAATGACGCCCCCGGATTCAATCCCTTTTGCGTATGCTACCCCCAAATCGGAAGCCCTGTGAGCATCCCGTCCGAAACTGCGCGACCCTATTCCGGATTTTCTTTTTCCTTCAGGTAGCACATCGAGCACAGGACCAAGCACCATATTTATCCCTATCTCCCGGCATTCACGTGCCACTTCAAAACCATAATCGAAAAGTAAGGTTTCATCAGCGCTTTCGGCGATACGCCCATTATGAGGAAACTCCGGAGTGCCGTCAAGACGCATAGCGAGTCCCCATTCGGCATCAATAGCTATAAAGGGAGGGATTGCCAGCCATTGGCGAAGAGTATCGGCTATAGATCGGGCCGATTCTACACTCCCTTTAAGAAGAACTACTCCACCGATATGGCTATCGGTGGAATATTTCTTTAAAAGATGCAACGCATCAGATGAGACATCGGAATAAACAGCTGGCATGATCAATTGCCCTGCCATTTCTTCTACAGTCATACTCTCCATTATGGAGTCTGCCCAAGCTCGAGCATCAATGCCGATGTCATGCTTTGCTTGGATAGAATCGAGTTCTACCATCTTGACTGTATCATCTTCGGAGGGCGCAATTTGGGCTCGTCTGCATCCTAATGAATAGAAACAGACTGCAATCGCGACAACAGACAGACTTCGATATCTCATGACAAAAATAAGTAAGGCTTAATAAGCTATCTTATCTACTTCTGCGAGGAACTATATACAAAGCGAGGATTAGGATCTGCCATCATTGGAAGTCCAAGCCTTGTCAGCTCCTTGATATATCGGATAATGGGTTCGCAGACTTCATTATCATTGTTATATATCCATTCTCCGTTTGCCATTGAGCGCATATCGTCATTGCCCCAAGCTACATAGTCGATGGTAGCGACCGTATATGTTTGCTCAGGGTCTATTTCCTTGAGATTTAGAAGCACATGCTCTACATTGCGATCGCTGTCGCAAACTACACTTATCTCATGGCTCACAGCTTCTCCACCTTTTGAAGCAGCCACTTTCATAGTCTCAATAATGTCTTTTCCACTTATTCGCATTATCACAAACCGATTGCTGAATGGGAAAGTACTGAGAATATGGCCGGTAGTCACCGGTCCCTTCGGTATAGGATTGCGTATGCCACCTACATTCATGATAGAGAAGTCAAGATGTGGGATATCGGGATTCGACTGGCGCAGGGAGTCAAGCACTACATTTCCATACCAACTTCCAAAGTCTGCGGTCCAGTTGGGGAAAACGCCCGTTCTTCCATCATTAAGAAAGTCTTGGGCTGCTTCGCCAATGACATCACGTGTGACGTACTCAAGGGAATCCGTAAAAGGTTGGAGGAATTTCTTGATCTTTGGGTCAAGCTTGCTGTCTGGAAAACGATCTGTCACTTCGATGAGAGAATAATCATAGTCTGCAGGTGTCGAAGATTTCAGATTGTCAATGTCTACTCTTATCTGACCGATAAACTTACCCGACTTTCCTGTTTGCACTATAAGTACCGGCCTACCTTCCGCATTTTCAACTATACAGGGATATTTGCCGGGGTTCTTTGGATCTATTACAGTATGACTATGACCCCCTATTATGATATCGATATCTTTTGATGCTCGGGCAAGCTCCGGGTCTGTGGTTTTATCATTTCCTTTAGGATATCCGATGTGAGTCACAGCCACTATCAGGTCGCATTTCTTCTTGTCTTTAAGAAAAGCAGCGGTTTCATTTGCTGTATCAATCACATTCTTGAACCCCATTCCTTCATAGTTAGCTTGCGAGATGATAGATTCGGGATCGATGTTAATACCGATAAAGCCAATTTTTTTGCCGCCTATGTTTTTGATAGTGTAAGGTTTAAACAGACCTTCAGCAGGCGTGCCCGTAAAGTCATAATTGGCAGACAGACGTTCTGACTTAAGCATTCGTTCCTTCACTGCAAGAGCTTCCAGGCCATTGTCGAATTCATGGTTGCCCAATATGCTGATATCTACTCCAAGCATCTCTTGAAGAGGATATTCTACATCACCCTTGAAAAACTTGAAGTATAGCGTACCTTGCACCTTGTCGCCTGCATCAATTAGAAGTACATCCTTATTAGCTTTCTTAACAGAGTCTATTATAGCTTTACGCTGAAGCACACCACCCTTACCGTCTGCATCCGGAAGGATCAGAGAATGCGTGTCGTTAGTGTGCAATATCACCAAATCGCGTGCGGCTGCCCCAAAGGCAGCCGCAGCGCATATTGTCATCGCAAGAATTTTCTTATTCATGGATATAAGTAGAGCGTCGGTAATTATGCATTATGAATTATGAATTATGCATTGGTGATCAAATTCTCACCGGTCATTTCCTTCGGTTGTGGGATCCCGAGGATGTGAAGAAGTGAAGGAGCCACGTCAGCGAGGCGTCCATTCTTCACTTTGGCATTCTTGTCGCCAACATAGATGAAGGGGACAGGATTTAAAGAGTGAGCCGTATTGGGAGTGCCATCTTCATTAAGCGCATGGTCTGCGTTGCCATGATCGGCGATGATGATGCTCTCGTAGCCGTGAGCCAGAGCCGCGGTGATGACCTTTTTTACGCATTCATCAAGAGTCTCTACAGCCTTCTGGATGGCAGGATATACACCAGTATGGCCTACCATGTCGCCATTGGCAAAATTGACAACAATAAACTCATATTTCTCACTGTCGATTGCCTCCACGAGTTTCTCTGTCACTTCCGGTGCAGACATTTCTGGCTTTAGGTCGTAGGTTGCTACCTTTGGAGATGGCACCAATACACGCTCTTCGCCATCAAACGGAGCTTCACGGCCGCCATTGAAGAAGAATGTCACGTGAGCATATTTCTCAGTCTCTGCTATATGAAGTTGCTTCAGTTGCTTTGCAGATAGGTATTCAGCGAGAGTGTTAGCCACATCTTCTTTTGGGAAGAGGATATGCACACCGGTAAAGCTGCTATCGTAAGGTGTCATGCAGTAATACTGGAGATCCGGGATGGTATTCATTCCGGCCTCAGCATGCTGAGTGAGCACAGTTGTAAGTTCTTTAGCACGGTCATTGCGGTAATTGAAGAAGATCACTACGTGGCCCGCACCAATGCGTCCATCAACCTTGTCGTTGACAATAGGTTTCATAAACTCGTCAGTGATTCCTTCTGCATAGTACTCTTCTACTGTCTTGACCACGTCAGAAGTCTCCTTGCCGGCACCATAGATCAGAAGATTATAAGCTTCTTTCACACGGTCCCAGTTTTTATCACGGTCCATTGCATAGTAACGCCCAATTACTGTTGCAATGCTTCCTGCACTCTTCGCGCAGTGGTCTTCAACTTCCTTGAGATATCCTGCACCACTCTTCGGGTCAGTGTCACGGCCATCCATGAAAGCATGGATGTAGACCTTATCAAGACCGTATGCTTTAGCAGTGTCGCATAATGCAAAGAGATGGTCAAGGCTTGAGTGAACGCCACCGGCTGAAGTAAGACCCATGAAATGGATAGGCATCCCGCTCCTCTGAGCGTATGTGAAAGCGCTCTTGATTTCGGGGTTTTCCATAAAAGAGCCGTCAGCAATGGCTCGGTTTATTTTCACGAGATCCTGATAGACGACGCGACCCGCGCCAATATTGAGGTGACCTACCTCAGAATTGCCCATCTGGCCGTCAGGGAGGCCTACGTTTTCGCCTGAAGCTTGGAGTTGAGAGTTAGGGTATTCAGCCACAAGGCTATCAATGAAAGGAGTTGGGGTGTTAAAGATGGCATCATCCTTCTGGTGATCACCGATTCCGTATCCGTCAAGGATAATCAAAAGAGCTTTTTTGTCCATATTGTATGAGTTGTCAGTTTTCACTTTCAGAATAGCTGTTCCCGGTAGTCTTTTTCTATTATATCTCAGCCGGTGGGCTATTAATCTGCATTTATGGTGCAAATTTACATAAAAATCTTCATATCAGCAAATCTAACTTTAAATATAAATTATTTAAACATCTATAATAAGAAAAAACTCCGTGTGCCCTCTGTGTGAGACCAATGAGACATTCGCTGATTAGTTACGATTCGGACAAGGTGCGTGAAATAAAGTTAAATAAGTTTAATATAGTGTCTCAGCTCTTGCATATCTCGGATATTCGCCCTAAATTTGCATCATCTGAAAGGATTAAACTAAATCAGAATATTAACAGACAACAATGAAAACTAACTTTATCCCACTCCTCTCATCTATAATACTCCTAATCCTGGGATTTTCAAATGCCGAGGCGCAGACATGCCGCGTGTCGGCAGGCTACTCCGGCAACGGCCTACAGACTTATAAAGAAGTTTTTGAATACGACTATGTAGAAGTAAAACCATCTTTTCCCGGAGGCAACGAAGCGCTCCTTGACTACATAAACAAAAACCGGCAATACCCGGCGGATGCATACGAGCATGGCATTGAAGGACGCGTGACATGCAGCTTTGTTGTAAATGCCGATGGCAACATCTCTAATATACGAGTCATCAAAGGATGCCACAAATCACTGAATACTGAGGCTGTGCGCCTGCTGACGGAAATGCCATCGTGGCTGCCGGGAAGGCAGTCTGCCCATTGTGTGCCGGTCCGCGTGGTGCATTGCATTCCTTTCAGGAAATAGACACTTATCCCTTTTAAAGGTAATAGAATAAATTTAACCCAAGTGAACTTGCCGACTTGTGTGGCTGTGAGAAACTTACTCCGAAGGCAAAATCTTTGACATTGAGTCCCAACCCTACTGAAAAACCACTCAAGAAATTCCGTTGATAAGAACTCATATCGCTTCGAGTCTTGTAGTTATATCCTAAAGCCACATAAAACCGATCAGAGGGCGAATATTGCAAGCCGAAAGTCAAATGCCGGAAAAAAGTTGGCAAAAACTTATATTCTGCTTCTTCCACTCCGGAAGAAGCATTTTCATTTTGTGAATGATCATAATAAGGCAGTTTCCAATGTGTCAGATTGTGAGCTGTTATAGCAAGTGAAAAAGGTCCCCCTCCAAGTCCTTGCATATAGCCTAATTGCACATCAAACGGAAGATGATCGTATGCTTCATTAAATCTCTTCACCTGACCGCCGGCATTTTTTATGACAGCAGAAAACGACAGATCTTTTTCCTCATCGTAATAGTTGATGCCAAGGTCGGCAGCCAATGCCACTGCTGTATATTCCTCGTAATTGCTATAGATAAGTTTTGCATTGATGCCCCCTCGGAGTCGATCTGAGAAATCATGACTATACGTCCCTTCCACTGCAATATCCTGAGGTTTGAAAGTGCCGGTGTAGCTTCCATCGGATGTATATCCGTCGATACTGCCATAGTCAAGATAACGTACACCGATTGCAAAAGCACCTCTTTCCCCTACACCTTGTGCATATCTGGCAGCCGCAAAATTTGACGATCCAAAATAACGCATATAGCTCAGGCCTGCCACTCGGCCAACTTCAGAGCCCAACAGACCCGGATTCTGGTCTACAAGCATCGGATCAGGACTCGACAAAGCGATAGCATTCCCACCCAATGCGAGCGCATGGGTAGCCGTAGAGACATCCAGAAACGAATAAGCATTTGCTGCCAACTGCGAATATGAAGAAGAGGCTGCGAGCAAGCATGCCCCCGCCAGCAACAGTCGCGGACATAATCCCCTCTGCTTCTTGCCAAAGGACTCTGGTCTCTCGCTTTTGAAATTCGACTTCTGCGATCCGGTATCAGAAAACTTAATATACATATATAAAAAACGCACCACCTCCCAATTTATTGTTTTACCAGCCTCGCAACCAATCCTCCGATTCTCCACAATAGTCCCAACCATCCACTGTCCCTCCCCTGTTTATAGTTATGAGATTTGTCGTCAGGCAGCGTTTCATTTTAAAGAATCATCATCTATCCATAATTATTTTCGATTATTCTAATATTATAATATCCTAAGATTACATAACGATTACAGTATCCGGGCGGAATGTCAGATGCTCATTCTGGAATACATAACCGAGCTGGTTGCTGACGCATTGGGTACTGCCAATAGTCTTGTCGATATTCCTGTGGGAATAACCGTAGATCCAGTAATCAATCGGACTTCCGGATATATATATTCTCCTAACTCAACAGTAAAGGCACCGCTGATGCTACTTTTTTAAATTCAGTAGACATCAGCTCGAATGACGGTACATGATGGGTAGCAACGATTATCTTCTTTGCCTTTCCTGACTTTGTCACTCAAAAAAATGACAAAGTCAGGAAAAAGTCCTCAAAGCCATTTTTGACCCTGGGGACTTTCTCATGGATTTTCATTACAGAGGACAATCCACTGACTACTGTGCGTAGATCTGCATGGAGACAGGGCCGAGAAGGCCAGCGCGTGGTGTACCGCGATAGGCGGAGGGCACACTCTGGTAGTGGTTTGACAGGGTACTGTAGACAAGTACCTCAACATCGTTCGCACCGGGCTTTACATAGTCGGTAATGTCGAGACGGTAAGGCGCGCTCATCAGGACATCTACAGTCTCCCCGTTTACCGCAACCTCACAGGTTGCATCCACAAGACCCAAGTCAAGTTCCACACAGTCAAAGCCCCCTTCCGGAACATCAACGGTCTTCCTATACTTTATACCGCCGGAGAAGTATTTCAATGCTCCGGCATCCGTCCAGTTACCGGCTACCAGTTTACCATGTCCGCATGTCAGATAGACCGGCTCCTCAAAGAAAGCGCCTCCGTCATATCCGACATCAGGACGACCTGTCACGACTACCTCTCGGATTCCACCGTCATCACCCTCAATATTCAGGGTATATGAGCCTTCATTCAGTTTTTTCAGATCTTTCCCCTTTATCTTCCTGCCGTCTACAGAAACAGAAACTACGCTTCCATTCACCTTCATATCCATCCTCTCAGTTCCGGGAGCGGTCCGGAACCTGTATTCCCAGGCCCCCTGTCCTTTCACCGGACTATAAGGAAGGTGCTCCGTGCCATACCATTTCGAGGCTATGATGTCTCCATAGGGATCATTGTCCTTAAGAACGGAATGATTTTCAGGATAGAACACCACCGCACTGCGCTGACGATCATCCCAGCAGTAGCTTTTCTTATCCTCAAGACGATATTCAGCCTTGGGGGCATCGGAATATGCAATAACGACGCTATGCCAGCCCTTGGAAAGACGCAGGGTGGGGGTATCCAACGGCTTGCCGTCAACGAGGATACGCGTAGGCTCCACGCCCTCCTTCTCGGCAATATACATTCCCGACTCAGGCACATATACATAGGTACGGAATATCTGATGTCCACCTCTGTCAAGTATGAGGAAGCGGTTGTCGAGTTTCCCTTTCAGGCCGTGATAACCCTGCGAGCCGGGACTGTCCTTGACTCCATACTGCCATGAGAACACGTAAGGTTCCCATCCCGAAGCATCCTTCATCACATCCGGTCCGTTCAGAAAGGCATCAATATCATCCGCCCTGTCAAGTACCTTAAGCTCCATCATGGGTCCGAAGCCATACAGATCAGAGGTATTTTTCCCATTCAGGGTGCCTTTCCCAACATAACTGCATTCGAATTCCCTCGCTTCCGGTCCGATCAATCCATCGGACGCCGGCAATCTGAAATCGCCCCACTTATTGTCCATCGTGGGTATGATCTCTATATCCCATTCTCCGTCAATTGGAACAGATGCGGAAAAACGGCTTTCATTACCGGCGTCTGTCGTATAGACAGGATTTCCGGGAGAGAATACATAGAGACATGAAGTCCCAGGCTCACCTTCAAACCTGACATATGTCCCCTCACCGTCCTGCCGAAGTATAGGCTGAGGAGTGACCGAACCATCCTTGGCATTCCATCGCTCCGCCAGACCTTTTGACCGGAAGAACAGTTCTTCGCCTTTGTTGACATTCATCACCATATACACATCGCGGTCACCTATACGGCGATGCAGGACCGTGCCTTTTCTTGTAGATGTAGAGAAATCGGGAGTGACCAGACTCCAAATCACTTCCGGAATCATTGCGGCAGCCACTATCCGAGACTTTCCTCCGGGAGCTGCAAAAATATCATTCCACATATTCATGGCCGCGGGGTCGTTCTCTCCTCTGGCGGTCGTAGCCCGCAGGGAATCATCAGTAGAAAGCACAATACCACCATCACGACTGAACTCCAATATCTTATCCAATGTAGACTGATGCATGGCCTTCACATTCGGCAGAATCAATACCTTATATCGCTCCTTACCCATTTCAAGCTCTCCGTTTTCAATCTTGGCATCAACCAAAGAATGATAGTCTATAAAATCGTAGTCAAGTCCGGATGCAGACAAAAGATCCGCCACCTCCCACATCCTGTCGGGATTGGCGTCACCATATGCCTGCATGGACTCTGTAGGATATAAAATCGCTATATCACATACATGCTCTCCCTGGCTCAGAAGATAACTGAGACGCTCTCCATATTCAAGCCATTTCTTCATGTGCGGCCAATAAGGCATCCTGAAATGGAAACAAGGGGGAGCCCATTCCCACCATCCGCCATGCGTTGAATAGTAAAGGCCATGCATGCAGAGGAGGTTGCCACCTGCTATCATATGATGGTCAAGCTGTGAGGTAAGCCATTCGCCGTTGCTGTCCCAGCCCATGCTATGGAAAGCCTCAAGCCATGTTCGCGGACGGTCATAAAGATGGCTTACAGAACTCGACACCTTAGTCTGACGGAAACTCGACCCTCTCGCGGGGGCATCATTGCCCGGAGCCGTAAACCAGCTTATTGCCCTGAAATAGTCCATATACTGCAGAGGTTCCAGGCCACGGCCGTTATTGTCACAACCGTATATTAGTCCACGGTCGTTATGCCAGTCGAAAACAGGCTTGAAATAACGCTCTTCAGAGAGTTGGGTGACTACATCGGCATAGTCGAGGCGCACTTTCGGAGTGATATACCCGATGTTTTCAAACATGGCGGCCAAATACGGACGGATATCGTAGCCCTTGCGTTTCAGGAATTCGTCTGCCATATCCTCAGCCCATGAATGGATGTTGAGGTTATAGTGAAGCTCATCCTGAAAGAAATAATTCATCCCCTCACGTGCCTTGTCGTCAAGACGCTCGTCAAAACGGTTGAAGTAGCAGTCCACAAGTCTTTTCCCGTATTGAGGATGCAACTCGTAGGAAGGAGTAGCCGTCACGACATAGACGGTCTGCTCGATTTCCGTTGCATTATTGGCCTCTAAGTTCTTGGAGCTGTCGTCCCGAAGGAGATTGTCACCTGAAGGATACATCGTCACTGAAATCGGAGCGTCATCAAAAGAGAGGCCGAGTCTCTCACCCGGCTTCAGCTGATGCTTATTCATTTTCAGACGTCCCTTATAGTTACGGATAGAGGAATCAGACAGAATCTCGTCTACATAATAACCGTTTTTTTCCCAGCCCACCACATAATCGTCAAGGCCAAGTCCTATTTCCTTTTCAGCACATTTCCCGGCAAACCAATTCCATGTATCCCACCATCCGTCGGTGAACACACCGGGCTCTCCGGGATCAGGCTTTCCGAAGTTTCCGTAGCCCTTGGCATTAAGCTCCACATCTATGGCCGGATGTGAATGAACATAGCTCACGGAAAATCCATCGACCGGCGCATCACTGAGTATATCAAGCTGATCCTGAAGACGCTCCCTTACAAGGGAATCACCATCCCACCAATAGAACGGCACGTTGCCATAACCCTTAGGGGGATTCCTGAAATTCTCCTTAAGGTTTTTCGCCGACTCAGCTGAAGGAAAACCCTTGTAGGCCTCCCTCGCGCTCATGACCCCTGCCGACAGCACCG
>JAIDTL010000034.1 GCA_029060725.1 Muribaculaceae bacterium
TGATGAAAGAGGCAAAAGATGCCGAATTGAAAATCGGCGAGTTTCCTTAAGAAACGAAAATGACGAGCCAAAAGATGGCGGAAGATTAATAAAAAGAATCTTGACTCTTACAATTCTTGTAGGATATTTGAATTCGTAAATAAGTTTAAACAATTTCGTCTGCAAAATTACATAAAAAATTTCATTCTGCAAAAGAAAATCAAATTATCCTCAAAATTTGCATGTCAGCGTAGAAATCAATTAGTCACTTAGCCGTTAATTTCAGCCGGATTCTCAATAAGAATTGGATTCTTTCCGAGCAATCTGAAAAGATCATCATTCCGGATTGCTATGAATCCGCATGGATGTCCGTCAGTAATGACAATACTCTCTCGAGCAGCTACATCTCGGTCCATTACAAATGTCGCTTCTTTTGCCTCCTCTCTAAGAAGACCAAACGGGGTGGCTGCTCCATGTTCCGTGCCAAGTATTTCCATCATCAATCCTTCATCAGCAAACGAAACCCGTGGAATTTGGAGTGATGCCCCAAATTCCTTTGTAATAAAAGCTTTTCGAGCATGTGTCACATATAGCCAGAATTTATTCTTCTGTCTGTTGGTCAATAAAATTGTCTTAACGGTTTCAATTCCAAAAGCTCTATCAATATTTAAGCAATCATCCATTGATATGCCTGGATCGCTCTCAATGCGGGAATAATCAATTCCGGCATTTTCAAGTGCATGATATATCATTCTCTGCGTTTCTGTCTTAAACGTCTCAGGCGCCCCATTCATTATTTCACTCGTATAAAATCCCATAATTTTTCCCTTCTTAGTTCATCTTATTTAAAAATCTTCTGATCGAAAAGTAAAATCTACCTGAAATAGCAGTAAACTATTGAGCCGACGAAAGCTGTCTTTAGCTTATCTGCCATATTTCCAATAGTCTTTTCAAAATCTCTCATAATTATTTAATTTAAGTTTCGCTTGTCCTCGTGTATTGATTCGCAATCCCTTAGCGCAGGTACTGCGCTTGTCCTCTGTGAGCTCCGGGCGATGCAAAGCAGCCCGTAATCTTAGCGTGCTTGCTATAACCGTGACGCGAAGCTTCCCTATGTACTGAAACTTTGCGCCTTTGCGTGAGAATTTTAAAGCTTGCGAATGTTGAGTCATTAAGACATGATTAAAATCTTGCGCAAAAATAATTGTTTTTATCGAAATTTCCAAGTCAATATCTTTTATCTGAAATCTAAACCTTGACGTTTATTACCGAAAATCTTCAAAATAATTTTTAAGATAGCCGAATTTTCACTAAATTTGTAGCGTGAATGATATGAGCTCTTCTTAATGATTCTTGGGGGCTCTTTTCATAAACCTACATCTGATATGATTCTCGAAAAGAAGAACAGTTGGAAAAACAGTAAGATTACTGGCCATATTGGTGCCCTCATCACAGTCATTTGTTGGGGGTGCAGTTTCATAGCCTCCAAAGTCTTGATGGAAGGAGCGGGCATGACTCCTGTTGAGGTATACGTATATCGCTTCTTCCTCGCATATCTATTGATGCTTGCATTTACATTCAAGGAAATTCGATCCAAATCGTGGAAAGATGAATTCCAGATGGCCCTTTGTGGAATATGTTCAGGCACTCTTTACTTCCTTTTGGAAAATTATGCCTTGATATATACGTCTACTGGCAATGTATCCCTTATTTCGGCGATTTCTCCTATTTTTATTGCCATACTCCTGTCTGTTATATATAAGACGCGGATGAAGCGTGGTGAGATATTGGGTTCATTCATAGCTTTCGCCGGTGTTGCGCTCGTCATTATGAGCGAGTCAATAAGTAAAGGCTTGGGTATGGAGATTCATCCTACCGGAGATATTCTTGCTTTGCTCTGTGCTTTGTCTTGGGCGGTGTATTCTATAGCAATTAAGAGATTGATACCTTTATATAATACCTTGTTTCTGACCAGAAAACTCTTTTTCTATGGTCTTATCACCTCCTTGCCGCTGCTTCTGATTCAACGCGAACCTCTCCATCTTGGGGTCCTTCTCGATTTCTCCCAACCGGTATTTTTGCTCAATCTCCTTTTCCTCGCCTTTATGTGCTCTTCTATGGCTTATCTCCTTTGGAATGAGTCGATGAAGATAATAGGTCCTCTTGCCACAAACAATTATCTCTATATCCAGCCTCCGGTGACTATGTTTGCCGGGTGTTTGCTGCTTGGAGAGATCATTTATCCATTAGGATATGTGGGTTGTGGTCTCGTGTTGTGTGGACTCGTTATAGCTGACAAAATGAAAAAATAATGACGTTATGAGTGATGTAAGCAGCAAACTTGACTATGGTTATGTCAATCTTCCGATGAATGTAGATGAAATTCTTGGAAAAGATTTCTGGATTTTTGATTATATCACGGCCGATATGTTGCCGGCTTTTACCGAGCCGGTGAAGCTTACTGCAAGTATTTCTATTTTTGTCAGAAAGGGTAGCTTTAAGTTTAGCAATAATCTCATTGTCTATGATTTTGAAGGTCCTGCTATTGTGAATATTCGTAATGGTGAGACTCTACAACTCATCCGGATAAGTCCTGATTTTGCTGCATCTTTCATCGTTATGTCGAAGTTCTTCGTAGAAGATATTTTCCTTCATATCAATGATATGCAGAATCTGAGCGCAATGTCGCGACTCCCCGTGGCAAAAATTCCTCTTGATATTTTGCCCAAGTTTGAGAATCTTTACGAATCGCTAAAGATGGTCTATTCTGATTATAAAAATCCTCAGATTCTAAAGGCTCTGCAGCATTCTATCATTGCATTCTATTATAGATATGCCTATCGATGCTACGATATCCTTTCTACTGGTGCCGATTCCGGAGCCCGACTCAGCGATAGATTCATCCAACTAGTAAAGGCTAAGTTCAAGACTGAAAGATTCCTTGAGTATTATGCTGAAGAATTAGGAGTGACGACTAAGCATCTTTCTCGTACTGTCAAGGCGCAGACTGGCTATTCAGCTGCTTCTTGGATAGAACGATTCCTGATACTCGAAGCTAAGATATTGCTGAAATCCACCAATCTTACTATCCAGCAGATTAGCGACAATCTTAATTTCCCAACTCAATCTTTCTTCGGAAAATACTTCAAGAAAAATGTAGGTCTCTCCCCTAAACTCTACCGCAATTCCTGAAACAATATTATAATAAGCCTATTAGCCCAATAAGCCCTATTAGCCCAATTAGACTTATTAGCCCTATTAGACTTATTAGACTAATCAGACACATACGACTAAAAATAAAAAATAATGCTTTTACCAATTTATCTTTACGGTCACCCTGTTTTGAGAGCCGAAACAGAAGACGTCACTCCCGACTATCCCGAGCTTCAGAAGCTTATTGCCGATATGTGGGAGACTATGTATAATTCTGAAGGTGTAGGTCTCGCTGCGCCACAAATTGGTCGCTCTATTAGACTCATTGTCCTTGACGGTAGTGTCCTGGCTGAGGATTTCCCTGAATGCAAAGACTCTAAAATGGTATTGATCAATCCTGAACTTGACGTTATCGAAGATGTGGCTCCGATAAGCCGTTCTGAGGGTTGCCTTTCTATTCCTGGTCTTTCTGAAAATGTCAAACGTGTTGAGCATATACGTCTTAACTGGCTTGATGAGAATTTTGAAGAACATGAAAAAGAATTTACCGGTTTCCTTAGCCGTATCATCCAGCATGAATGCGACCATCTCGAAGGGGAAGTCTACACCGATCATATCGCCCCAATCCGTAAGCAACTCATCAAGTCAAAGCTTAATAATATAGTTAAAGGCAAAGTACGCTGCGACTATCGCACTAAATCCGCCTCCAAATAAAACTGACAAAAAATTAATTCAAGTTTCGCTTGTCTTCGCGTATTGATTCGCAATCCCTTAGCGCAGGAACTGCGCTTGTTCTCTGCGAGCTCCGGGCGATGCAAAGCAGCCCGTAATCTTAGCGTGCTTGCTATAACCGTGACGCGAAGCTTCCCTATGTACTGAAACTTTGCGCCTTTGCGCCCTTTGCGTGAGAATTTTAAAGCTTGCGAAAGTTGAGTTAATTATGCATTGTTAATTACGCATTATGAATTAAGAAAACTATGGCAGACGACAAAAAAATTATTTTCTCTATGGTGGGGGTCTCTAAGATCATTCCCCCTCAGAGACAAATATTAAAAAATATCTATCTCTCTTTCTTCTATGGTGCCAAGATCGGTATCATTGGCCTCAACGGTAGCGGTAAGTCTACCCTTATGAAAATTATCGCAGGCATCGACAAAAACTATCAGGGTGAGGTGGTTTTCTCTCCAGGTTATTCTGTCGGTTATCTGGAGCAAGATCCAAAACTTGACCCTGACAAGACTGTCCGTCAAGTAGTGGAAGAAGGTGTAAAGCCTATTATGGATCTCCTTGCAGAATACGAGGAAGTCAATAATGCTTTCTGCGATCCTGAGGTCCTTGAAGATCCGGAAAAGATGGATAAGTTAATGGAGCGTCAAGCTCAGCTGCAAGATAAGCTTGATGCTGCTGATGCTTGGAACATTGACAATAAACTTGAACGCGCTATGGATGCTCTGCGGTGTCCTCCTGACGATCAACCGGTAAGTCAGCTATCCGGTGGCGAACGTCGTCGTGTGGCGCTTTGCCGTCTCCTCCTCCAGCAACCTGATGTCCTTCTTCTCGACGAACCTACCAACCACCTCGATGCCGAGTCTATCGATTGGCTCGAACAGCATCTTCAGCAATATCCTGGCACTGTGATTGCCGTAACACACGACCGTTACTTCCTCGATCATGTCGCAGGCTGGATTCTTGAACTCGACCGAGGTGAGGGAATTCCATGGAAAGGTAACTACTCGTCCTGGCTTGATCAGAAGACTAAGCGTATGGCTCAGGAAGAAAAGCAGGCAAGCAAGCGCCGTAAGACTCTTGAGCGTGAGCTTGAATGGGTGCGAATGGCGCCAAAGGCTCGTCAGGCAAAGGGTAAGGCTCGTCTTGCAAGCTATGATCGGCTCCTCAATGAAGATCAAAAGCAGCGAGAGGAGAAACTCGAGATATTTATCCCAAATGGTCCGCGACTTGGCAATAAGGTTATCCTTGCCAATCACGTGGCAAAGGCATTTGGAGAAAAGAATCTCTTCGATGATCTCAACTTTATGCTCCCTCCAAATGGCATTGTTGGTGTCATTGGTCCTAATGGAGCAGGTAAGACCACTCTTTTCCGTCTCATCATGGGGCTCGAGAAGCAAGATGGAGGCGACTTCGAAGTGGGTGATACCGTGAAGATTGCTTATGTCGACCAGTCTCACAAAGATCTTGATCCTGAGAAGAGTGTGTATGAAGTGATTTCACAAGGCGTCGAATCATTCCGTATGGGGGGCAGAGATATGAATGCCCGTGCTTATCTCTCTAAGTTTAATTTCACAGGTGCTGACCAAGAAAAGAAAATCGGTGTCTTGTCAGGTGGTGAACGCAATCGTCTTCACCTTGCCATGGCTCTAAAGGAGGAAGGAAACGTGCTTTTGCTCGACGAGCCTACCAATGATATCGACGTGAATACTCTCCGAGCCCTTGAGGAAGGTCTGGAGAATTTCGCCGGTTGTGCTGTAGTCATCAGCCACGACCGTTGGTTTCTTGATCGTATAGCAACCCACATTCTCGCTTTCGAAGGAGACTCCAAGATCACTTTCTATGAAGGTAGCTATTCTGACTATGAGGAATTCCGCAAAAAGCGTGATGGAATTGATGCGGAGACTCCACATAGGATTCGCTATAAGAAATTGATGTGATGACTCCCATTGAGATTACATCTGTCGAAGATTCTCGTATTAAGGTATTTGCGGGGCTGACTGAAGCTCAGCTCCGCAATTCTCTTCATCCTGAAGAGGGGATGTTTATAGCCGAAAGCCCTAAAGTAATTAAGGTGGCTCTTGATTCAGGAATGATTCCGACAGCTCTATTATGCGAGCATAGGCATATTGATGGTGACGCCGCTGATATAATAGCAAGGATTCCCGATGTCCCGATCTATACCGGTAGCCGCGAGACGCTCGCCGCAATTACTGGCTACACTCTCACTCGCGGTGTGCTGTGTGCCATGCGTCGCCCCCTCCTTCCTTCTGTAGAGAGCTTGTGCAAGAATGCTGGTAGGGTAGTGGTCATCGACGATGTGAGCGATACCACTAATATTGGTGCCATTTTCCGGAGTGCTGCCGCTCTTGGCATAGACGCTGTGCTGCTTACCCCGACTGCGTGCGATCCTCTCAACCGCAGGGCAATCCGTGTGTCGATGGGATCGGTATTTCTGATTCCCTGGACTCGTCTGGATGGGGGGCTCAAGCAGTTGAAGGCATTCGGATTTAAGACTGTGGCGATGGCTCTTCGTCATAATTCAGTCGATATTTCCGATCCCATTCTGAAGAAGGAGTCTAAATTGGCGATAATTATGGGCACAGAAGGGGAAGGTCTCCCACTTTCCGTCATCGATTCAGCCGACTATGTCGTAAAAATCCCAATGCACCATGGCGTCGACTCTCTCAATGTAGCAGCCGCATCCGCCATAGCCTTCTACGAACTCGCTCGCCCCAAAAATCCCCAATCATCCCAATTATCCCAATTAGACTAATTACACTAATTAGCCCAATCATCCCAATTCCCTGCCCCAAAAAATAATTTTTCAAAAAAAATTAAACCATCCCTCATACATCTTTGTTCTATTTTTGCCGACGCAAGATGTCGGCAGTATATAATCCGAAGTTAAATCTAAAAAACATTGAAAAATAATTATGGCTAAAGAATGGATATGCACTATCTGCGGTTATGTTGCAGAAGGCGAAAATGCTCCCGAAAAATGCCCGCAGTGTGGCGCTCCAGCATCTAAATTCAAAGAACTTGATCAGGCTGAGCTCTTGAAGTTCGTCACTGAGCACGTTGTCGGCGTGGCTAAAGACGTTGACGACGAAATGAAGAAAGACCTCAACAACCATTTCATGGGTGAATGCACAGAAGTAGGTATGTATCTCGCTATGTCTCGTCAGGCAGATCGCGAAGGTTATCCTGAAATTGCTGATGCCTTCAAGCGTTACGCTTTAGAAGAAGCTGAGCATGCCGCTAAGTTTGCTGAGCTCCTCGGCGATATGGTTTGGGACACTAAGACCAACCTTGAAAAGCGTATGCACGCTGAGGCAGGCGCTAACGAAGACAAGATGAGAATCGCTAAGAATGCCAAGGCTGCTAATCTTGACGCCATTCACGACACAGTCCATGAGATGGCAAAAGACGAAGCACGCCACGGTCAGGGCTTCTATGGTCTCTACCAGCGCTTCTTCGCTAACAAGAAATAATTAGCAAAAAGTGAATATTGCAAATAATTGACTATGGCCACACCCTCAAGAAGAGTGTGGCCCTTCTCTTCTCAGCTTCAGACGCTCGTTCATAGTTAATCATTGATCATTAATCATTGATAGTTAATCGTTAATCGTTGATCGTTAATCGTTAATCGTTGATTTAAGTTTCGCTTGTTCTTGTATGTTGAAGTTCAATCCCTTAGCGCAGGAACTGCGCTTGTTCTCTGCGCACTCCGGGCGATGCGTAGCAGCCCGCAATCATTGCGTGC
>JAIDTL010000035.1:0-95632 GCA_029060725.1 Muribaculaceae bacterium
GTTGTATACAAATAGATATTGCTCAACTTTGAAAATTTTAATTAATTTTGCAGTTGGATTTGTATCTTATCGCTATTTTTACAGGAAAGTAATATAAAAAAGACTATATATTGATAACAAAATCGATAAAGACATTCGGACGTTATTGTCTGTTCATGACTCAGGTGTTCCGTACTCCTGACAAGTGGAAGGTGTTCTTCAAACAACTCGTGACTGAAATCTCGCAGTTGGGTGTTGACTCAATTCCGCTGGTGGTGATTATATCTATTTTCATTGGTGCTGTAATTGCCATTCAGATGACCATTAACATAGTTTCTCCTCTCATCCCAAGTTACTCTACAGGCCTTGCTACTCGAGAAATTCTTCTGCTTGAGTTTTCATCTACCATGATGTGTCTTATACTTGCGGGTAAGGTTGGGTCTAATATTGCGTCGGAAATCGGCACAATGCGAGTCACGGAGCAAATTGATGCAATGGAAATAATGGGTATAAATTCGGCAAACTTCATAGTGCTACCTAAAGTGATAGGATTTGTATTGTTTGTCCCAATTCTCTGCGTAATGTCGATGTTTGTCGGCCTATGGGGAGGATGGCTTGTAGCTGAATTCACAGATATGTTGACTGTCGAAAACTACGTATTCGGTATCCAATCATTTTTCAATGAATGGTATGTCTGGTATGGTATCATAAAGACTATTGTATTTGCCTATATCATTGCTACTGTCGCTTCCTTTTATGGCTATTATGTCAAGGGTGGTGCATTGGAGGTCGGTAAAGCAAGTACAAATGCAGTCGTTTCGAGTTCTATCCTTATCCTCCTCGCAGACGTAATCCTTACAAAACTCCTGTTGCAATGATCGAAGTTAAGAATATCAGTAAATGGTTTGATGGAGTGCAAGTGCTCCATGGGATAACAGCCACATTTGAATCCGGGAAGACAAATCTCATCATAGGTCAGTCCGGATCCGGCAAGACTGTGCTTTTAAAGTGTCTTGTAGGCTTGTTGCGACCGGAAGAGGGTGAAATATTCTATGATGGTCGTTGCCTCAACACTATGAATGCAGAGCAGCGTAAGGAACTCCGAATGGATATAGGTATGCTTTTCCAGGGCTCTGCTTTGTTTGATAACGAGACTGTTCTTGGTAATGTTATGTTCCCTTTGAAGATGTTCTCACCCCTGAGTTATACTGATCAGCTGGAGAGGGCTCACTTCTGTATTGATCGAGTTGGCTTGAAAAATGCCGACAATAAGTATCCGTCTGAGATTTCCGGTGGCATGCAGAAGCGTGTGGCGATTGCACGTGCCATTGCGCTTAATCCTAAATATCTGTTCTGTGACGAGCCTAACTCAGGTCTTGACCCGCGCACATCCCTTATGATTGATGATCTGCTCAGCGACATCACCCATGAGTATGGTATCACTACTGTGATAAATACCCACGATATGAACTCAGTTCTTGGAATGGGGGAGCATATAATTTTCATTAATAAGGGTTACTGTGATTGGACCGGAAATGACCGAACCATATATCGCAGCGACAATCAGAATCTGAATGATCTTGTGTTTGCTTCCACTCTTTTTAAGGAGGTGAAGGGATATATGGAAAAGAATGCAAACAAATAGATATCGACTTTTAGATATCCTCGAATTATATAACAAGGCAAAATTCAAAAGTATGGAAGAAAAGGGTCAAAAGCCGGCAGGCAAGGAGAAAGATTACTCCGGTGAGATTGAGAAGAGAGCCAACGTGGTGTTTGACATCATGAAGTCTCGTGTGTCGGAAGATGACTTTCGTCGCTTGGTTGATGCTTTCGAAGTTGCGCGTGAAGCTCATTCCAAGCAGAAAAGAAAGACAGGTGAGCCCTATATATTCCATCCAATTGCAGTGGCTACGATAGCTGCTCAGGAACTTAATCTTGACGTGGATTCCGTTATTGCTGCATTCCTTCATGATGTAGTAGAAGATACGGATTGGACTGTCGATCAGCTACAAAAACGCTTTGGAAATGACGTAGCTTTTCTTGTGCGTGTCGTCACCAAGCAGAAGAAAGAGAAGTATGAGATGTCGAAGCAACTCGACAACTTTAAGCAGATGCTCACTGCTGTCCAGTATGATATTCGAGCGCTTCTCGTAAAGCTTGCCGATCGGCTTCATAATATGCGCACGCTTTCATCTATGCGCCCCGACAAGCAAATGAAGATTGCCGGCGAGACCGACTATTTTTATGCTCCTCTTGCCACTCGTCTTGGTCTTTATAATGTAAAGACTGAACTCGAAAATCTGTCTTTGCGTTTTCGATGTCCGCACGAGTACTCCGAACTTACATCACGCATAGAAGCCGACCAAAGGTCAAATTATGCCCGTCTCAAGATTTTCACTGATGAGATTTCCCATATCCTTAAACGTGGAGGCATAAAGGCTCGTGTTTTTGTAGAGTATCGCCAACCCTATTCCCTTTGGCGTAAGATGAATAAGTATGGTGATGATTTTGATCATCTTAAATACCGACATTTCGTGGAGATTGTTTTCAAGAATGAAGAAGGTATTTCTGAAAAGAATCTTGCTCTAAAGATTTATTCGCTTTTGACCGACCGATTTAAGGAAAAGCCGGGAGGAATTTCAAATTATATCGACAATCCGAAGGAAAATGGTTATCAGAGTTTCCATGTGAAGCTTCTTGCTGACTATGGACGCTGGCAAGAAGTGCATATCAGCAGCGAGCGTATGGTGACCAATTCTCAATATGGTTTCCTCAGCGACAGCTCGGAAGGTAACATCAAGAGGTGGATTAATAAATTCCGCTCAAATCTCAGGGAAATTTCTAAAAATGCTCATGAAGGAGGAAGCACCTTTATTGAAAATGTAGTCTCATCATTCTATAATGATGACATCATGACATTTACTCCTCAAGGAAAACCAATCATTCTTCCTCAAAAGTCTACGGTTCTTGATTTTGCATACGAGGTGCATTCAAAACTTGGCGAAAAAGCGAAATTCGCCCGCATCAACGGCCGTCTTGCTTCAATAAAAACTGCTTTGCACCGAGGTGATATAGTGGAAGTGTTTCCGGATGCAGAGTGCCATCCTACAAGGGATTGGCTTGACGCAACAGTAACTTATAAAGCAAGAAAAGCCATTCGTTCATATCTCTCGAAGCTTCCAAAACCTAAATACGATCGTTGCCCTATTTGTATGCCGATGCCGGGCGAGGAGGTGATAGGATTCCATAATACCGGTGAGCGAATTATGGTACACAAGCGAGATTGTCCTGAAGTCATCAAAATGTCTTCACAACTTGGCGACAATATTGTAAGTGTAGATTTTGAGGCTAACGACACCCTCTATCCTGTCGAGATAGAAGTGGTATGTGTCGACCGTCCTCACATGGTCATAGACCTTGTAGACTGTATTTCCAATAGCCTCAATCTCTCCATCGGAAGTATAAACACCAAGACCTTGGATAGCATAGCCACAATCCTCATTACCTTCTCCGTGCATAGTTATGACGAACTCAGAATGGTAATGGACCAAATTGCAAATCTCCCCGATATCGACTCTGTCCGCGAGATAATCTGAGAAAAATTTGCGTATTTGAAATTTTTTTAGTAATTTTGTGCCGTTTTTGAGACGACATATTATTGAGTCGATGTCAAAACAATGATAAATAACCAATTAATTAATCAAACGTATGAATCGTTACGAAACCGTTTTCATTTTAACTCCCGTTTTGTCTGACGAACAGATGAAGGAAGCGGTAGAAAAATTCAAAGGCGTATTGACAGCAAATGGCGCTACAATCGTCAATGAAGAGGAATGGGGTCTCCGCAAGCTCGCTTATCCCATCCAGAAGAAATCAACTGGCTTCTATTGCCTTCTCGAATTTGAAGGCGCGCCAACTCTCGTAAAGCAGCTCGAAATCGCTTACCGCCGCGATGAGAAAGTGCTCCGTTTCCTCACTTTCCGTCTCGACAAGTATGCAGCTGAATACGCAGAAAAACGTCGCAATCTGAGAGCTAACAAAGCAAGTGAAACAGCTGCAGCTCCGGCTGAAGCAGAAAACAAGGAGGCATAATCATGGCAGCAAACAGCGAAATCCGTTATCTTACTCCTCTTACAGTAGACACTCGTAAGAAAAAATACTGCCGTTTCAAACGCAGTGGTATCAAATATATCGACTATAAGGATCCTGAATTCCTCAAAAAGTTCCTCAACGAGCAGGGCAAAATCCTTCCTCGTCGCATCACCGGCACTTCTCTTAAGTTCCAGCGTCGTGTGGCTCAGGCTGTTAAGCGTGCTCGCCACCTCGCTCTTCTTCCTTACGTAACTGACTTAATGAAATAATAACCATTTTAACGAAAGCTATATATGAAACTCATTCTTAAAGAAAACGTAGTCGAATTAGGCTACAAAGACGATGTAGTGGAAGTGAAAGATGGTTATGGACGTAACTATCTCATCCCTCAGGGTAAGGCTGTAATTGCTTCTGATGCAAATCTCAAAGAACTTCAGGAAAATCTCCGTCAGCGTGCTCACAAGATTGCCGCTATCCTTGCTGACGCTCAGGCTCAGGCTGACGCAATCAAGGATGTGACTCTCACAATCGAAGCTAAGACTGGTCCTAACGGTGTCATCTACGGAAGTGTGGCTGCTGCTCAGATCGCTGATGCATTCGCTAAGCTTGGTCACAATATCGACCGTAAGCTCATCTCCCTCAAAAACCCAATCAAGGTCGTAGGCGACTATGTTTGCACAGTGAAATTCCATCGCGACGTAAATGCTGAAGTGCCTGTTTCTGTTGTGGCTGAAGCTACTGAAGAATAATCCGCACTGCGAAAGCTTAAATTATAGTTCCATGCAATCCCTATTGCGTGGAACTTTTTTTTGCATATACCATTTTTTTTTGTTACCTTTGTGTTTTAAATACTCCTCATTTCGTGTAAAAATAAGGCTCGAAGTTAATTTGTTGAAAAATAAAATAATAGTCAAAATATATGAAATTTAACGTTCACGGAAAGACTCTTCAGCAGCAACTTGCGGCTGTCAGCAAAGTGGTAAATGCAAAAAATGCACTTTCCATACTCGACAATTTTCTTCTTGAAGTAAAAGAAGATAATCTCTTTATCACAGGTTCTGACCAGGAGACTGTGATGACTGCAAAGCTTGAAATAACTAATCAAGGACTCGACGGCAAAATTGCCATCAATGCAAAGCGCCTGATGGATGTGGTGAAGGAAGTGTCGAATTTCCCCCTCACTTTTGAAATAGAAGAGACTAACGGCTCTGTAGATCTTCTCTTCCCCGGCGGACATTTTCAGTTTATGGGAGTCGATGCAGCTGAATATCCTCAAAACTTTGAGACTGACGATCTTTCAATAGAAATGACTATTCCTACCGAGGTGATTCAGCGAGGTCTCGACTTCACTCTGTTTGCAATTAGCACTGAGTCTATACGTCCGATGATGACCGGTGTATATTGGGATTTTCACGAAAATGACATCACTTTCGTCGGTTCTGATACTCATAAGCTCGTAAGATATATAAATACAAGCTATCAGCCAAATCGCGAGACCTCTTTTATCTTGCCCGGAAAGCCTGCATCTATCCTTCGTTCGCTCCTTGGCAAAGATACTGAGACTGTCAAGATCCGCAAAGATGAAAAGAGCGCTATTTTCACTTTCGGTGATTTCCGCCTTGGTTGCCGTTTCGTGAAGGGTACTTATCCTAATTACAACCGTGTCATCCCAAGCGATAACCCCAATGAGATGACTGTAGACCGAACAGTGCTCGCCGCTGCTATGCGAAGAGTATCTCTCTTTGCAAGCAAGGCTTCAAGCTTGGTGAAGATGACTATGGATGAAAATTATGTTTCTCTTCAATCTCAAGACCTTGATTATTCCACTCGTGCTGAAGAACGTATTACATGTTCTTACGAAGGATCTCCACTTTCTATAGGATTCAACAGTGTATATATGCTTGAGGTCCTCAACAATCTCCCCGGTGATTCAATCGTTGTGAAGCTCTCTGATCCCGGTCGTCCCGGTTTGTTCTTGCCTTTTGAGCAGAAGGAGAATGAGAATGTTGTTATGCTTCAGATGCCGATGCAAGTTATCGAATAAGTCTTATACCCATAGTTAATCATGCAACTCAATCTGAACCGCCCAATAATTTTCTTCGACTTGGAGACTACCGGCACAAGCGTGACTGCCGACAGGATAATCGAGATTTCACTTATAAAGGTTTTCCCTGACGGGCACACTGAAGAAAAGACCCGACGCATCAATCCGGAACGCCATATTCCTGAAGAAAGCACAGCCATACATCATATCACTGATGAAGATGTGAAGGATGCTCCGACATTTCGCCAGATAGCAAAGTCTCTCCATGAGCTTTTCTCTGACAGTGATATAGCCGGTTTTAACTCAAACAAATTCGATGTGCCTTTGCTTATAGAGGAATTTGGCAGAGTCGGTCTTCCTTTTGATGTGTCAGGAAGAAACTTTATTGATGTGCAAGGTATTTTTCACAAAATGGAACAGCGTACTCTTGTCGCTGCATATCGTTTCTATTGCGGTAAGGAGCTCAATGATGCCCACTCTGCCAATGCCGACACAAGAGCTACCTACGAGGTGCTGTTGAGTCAGCTGGAACGCTATCCTGAACTGAAAAATGATGTTAAGGCGCTCGCTGATTTCTCAAGCGGTGGCAGAAATGTAGATCTTGCAGGCCGTATGGTCTACGACGACAATCACGAGCCAATCTTCAATTTCGGTAAGAATAAAGGGCGCAAAGTGAAAGATGTTGTGCGTCACGAGCCGGGTTTCATTCAGTGGATCATGCAGGGAGACTTTCCAAAAGAGACCAAAGATCAGCTTCGCAGACTGCAGTATGAATATCTTAAAAAATAACTCGACATGCTTACTTTGAAAGGTAAACATATTGTGCTTGGAATTTCTGGTGGTATAGCTGCCTACAAAAGCGCTTATCTTCTGCGCCTTTTCATCAAGGCAGGAGCAGAAGTGCAGGTGGTGATAACTCCTAACGGCAAAGAATTCATCACTCCTGCCACTTTGGCGGCATTAAGCGGAAAACCTGTCGTTTCGGAATTTTTTGCGGCAAACACCGGTGAATGGCATTCCCACGTTGACCTGGGTCTATGGTCGGACTTGATGGTGATTGCTCCGGCTACTGCATCTACTATTGGCAAAATGGCTAATGGCGTGGCAGACAATATGCTGATCACTACTTATCTTTCAGCAAAGAGCCATGTGATGATTGCCCCTGCTATGGACCTCGATATGTGGGCTCATCCTTCCACACAGCGTAATATAGCCACTCTCCAGAAAGATGGAGTAGAAATTATTATGCCTTCGTCGGGAGAGCTTGCAAGCCATCTTGTCGGAAAAGGTCGCATGCAAGAGCCTGAAGAGATACTGAGAAGGGTAGAGCTATATTTCTCTCGGAAAGAAAGCTTGAAAGGTAAGAAAATTCTTGTCACTGCCGGTCCTACCTACGAGAATATCGATCCCGTTAGGTTTATAGGTAATTATTCAAGCGGTAAGATGGGGTTTGCCATTGCAGAAGAAGCTGCTGCCAGAGGTGCTGATGTCACTTTAGTTACCGGTCCGGTGTCTTTGGATACTGCCCACCAATCTATAAAGAGAATCGACGTCAGAAGTGCTCGTCAGATGCTTGAAGCAGCTGAAATCGCATTTGAAGAGTGCGATGCTGCAATTCTTTCTGCAGCCGTGGCTGATTATGCTCCGGAGGTGTGTCATGACTCAAAAATAAAGCGAGAGCAGACTGATGGAATGATTTTGAAACTTGTGAAAAATCCTGACATTGCAGCTGCTTTAGGAGCGAAAAAGAATGGCAAGGTGATTGTGGGTTTTGCTCTTGAGACTGATCATGAGCACGACAACGCTGTCGGAAAGATGAAGAAGAAATCTTTCGACATGATAGTGCTCAATTCTCTCCAAAATCCCTTGGCGGGCTTCAATAAGGACACTAATCAAGTATGCATAATTAAGAAAGATGGTTCTGAAACAGATTATCCGGCAAAAAGCAAGCGTGAAGTCGCTTCCGATATTTTAGATAATCTTGAAGATTTTTTCAAATCGTAAGTAAGTTTAATCAACTTGAATAAATGAAAGCAAAGAGAATTGCAAAGTATATTGTGGCATCAGCTGCCATGATGTTTTCATCAGGTGCGTTTGCTCAAGAGCTTAATTGCACGGTGGAGGTCAATGCGCAGAAGATTGAGGGAGGGTCAAAGTCAGTGTTCCAGACTCTCCAGGAGGCTATGTCTGAATATATGAACGAGACCCGATTCTCTAATGCTACTTTCGCTAATAATGAAAAAATTGATTGCCGTCTTTATCTGACCGTAAGCGAATATGCTGATGATAGAATCACGGGTGATCTTCAAGTCCAACTCTCTCGTCCGGTATATAACTCTACCTACACTACTACGCTCTTCAATTTTAAAGACAATAGGATAAGTTTTGAATATCGGGAGGGAGAACCTATTATATTCAATGCCAACACCATTGATAATAATCTTACCGCTATCCTTAACTATTATGCCTATCTCTTTTTGGCTCTTGATTTCGATAGCTTTTCTCCTATGGGGGGTGAGCAATATTATGAACGTGCTGCATCCATTGTCCAAGCTGCGCAGAGTCTCGGAGAAATAGGTTGGAAAGCATTTGAAGATCCTAAAAATAGGAGTGGGGTGCTTACTTCTTTCACTTCTCCATCTACTTCATCTTATCGTCAGATGCTCTACGACTATCATCGTAAAGGACTGGATGAAATGGTCACTTCGCCCGACAAGGGAAGGGCTTCGATTACATCTTCGCTTTCTGCCATTGAAAATGTCTATAAGGCAGATGCTATGTCGGCTGCTCTATCCATTTTCCGTGATTCTAAATTGGATGAACTGGTAAATGTTTATTCAAAAGCTCCTCAGACTGAGCGTGAACAGGTCTACAAGTTATTGCAACCTATTTATCCTTCGGAAAATGATCGTCTTAATAAAATAAGAAAGGGTGATGAGAATAATTAATGCTATAGGAGGAAACAGCTTATGATCAAAAATCTTTCAATCATCAACTATGCGCTTATCGACAAAGTTGAGCTTACATTAAGCGATGGGCTGACTATCTTGACAGGTGAGACCGGTGCCGGCAAATCTGTCATGATGGGTGCGATTTCACTTTTGATGGGTGAGCGTGTCGACTCCAAAGTTCTTGCAAATCGAGAGGGAAAGGCTGTGATTGAGGGCGTTTTTGACTCTGTGGCTACTTCACTTAAAGATATTTTCGATGCCAACGACTTAGATTGGAATGATGGTCAGATTATAGTCCGCAGAGAGATTGCTGCAAATGGGCGAAGTCGTGCTTTCATCAACGATACTCCGGTCACTCTTCCTCTTCTTTCAGAAGTGGCAGGTGGACTCGTCGATATTCATTCCCAACATTCCAATCGTCTGCTCTCAAAACCCGATTATCAATTGAGCATCATTGATTCGATTGCTGACAATGCAGATTTGCTCGCTGACTATAAGAATGATTTCTCAAAATTCGTCGGATTGAGAAATAAAATCAAAAAGCTTCGTGACTCTATGGAACGCAATCGCGAAAACAGAGAGTTGCGCGCTTTTCAGCTTGAACAATTGTCAAAGATCAATCCTAAGAAAGGGGAGTTGGAGGAGGTTGAGAAGGAATATGATATCCTTTCAGATGCCGATGACCTTAGAAGCCGAATCGGGCAAGCTGCTTATCTTCTTTCAATTTCTGATACTTCTGCTTTGAGTATGATTGGAGATGCCGGGGCTTCCATCGATGGAATAGACTTTTCTCTTTTTGAAGGACCGGCAGAGCCCGGTCAACCTTCTCTGATGGAGCGTCTGCAAAATGTCTATATCGAACTGAAAGATATCGGCGACACTCTTTCCAGAATTGCTTCCGGCATTGAATCTGATCCGGTCAGGCTCGCTAAGGCCGATGCCCGCCTTAAGGAACTATATGAAGCTGTCAAGCGATTTAAGATGGAAGACTATAATGCCTTGGTAGATCTCTATAATTCTCTTAAAAAAGAAAGCAATGGAGGGTCTGATAAGATTGAAGAGCTCAATGCCCTTGAATCGGAAGCAAGAAGACTGGGCGATACTTTGAAGGAGAAGGCGGAAAAGATAAGCATTTCAAGGGCTGCAGCTGCCAAGAAATTTGAGGAGACCCTTACTTCTGATGCTCGTCCGCTTGGACTAAAAAACCTGCGATTCAGTGTCAACATCAGTAAGGGTAAATTGACTCCTGATGGTAAGGATACTGTGGAGTTTCTCTGTGCTTTCAATAAGAATCAACCATTGATGTCGTTGGCACAAACTGCATCCGGAGGGGAGATGGCCCGACTGACACTATGCATTAAGGCTATCACAGCCAATAAACTGAAGCTCCCTACTGTGATTTTTGATGAAATAGATACAGGTGTGTCCGGCGATATTGCCGACAGAATGGGTTCGATGATGGCAGACATTGCATCAGGGATGCAGGTCTTTGCCATAACGCATTTGCCTCAAGTGGCAGTTAAAGGGAAATCGCATCTTCTCGTCTTTAAGCAGGATGAAGGGGAGCGAACTGTGAGCCATGTGAAGACTCTTGGCTATGATGAGCGTGTAAAAGAAATTGCAAGAATGCTTTCCGGAAAAGAAATCAATGATGCGGCGCTTATTAATGCCCGGGCTTTATTGGAAGGATAATGATAATGATATGGAAAAAAGTGATTATATTTTTGGCTTGAGAGCCATAATTGAGGCTATTGAAGCCGGAAAAGATATTGATAAAATTCTGGTCAAGACCGATTTTAGTGGAGATTTAGCCAGAGAACTACTTGGCAAGGCAAAGGCTTACGGTATTTTGGTGAAGCGAGTGCCACAAGAGAAGCTCAATCGCATAACGATGAAAAATCATCAAGGTGCTATTGCCATCCTTGCGGCTGTCCCTTATCATAAACTTGAGAATATCATTCCTATGCTCTATGAGGAGGGTAAGAATCCTTTGATAGTGGTGCTCGATGGTGTGACTGATATTAGAAACTTCGGTGCAATTGCTCGCACAGCCTGCTGTGCAGGAGCCGATGCTATCGTCATCCCTTCTCATAATTCAGTCTCTATCACTGCCGATGCTATAAAGACCTCTGCCGGAGCTCTTTTCCATATCCCGGTGTGTCGCGAAAAAACTACTCTCGATGCAGTCAAACAACTTAAAAATAATGGATATAAAATTGTTGCGGCTACGGAAAAGGGTGCCTTAAATTATACAAAGACAGATTTCACGGTCCCTGTAGCAATTGTTATGGGCGCTGAAGAGACCGGTATTTCTGACGATGTGCTCCGTCAGGCTGATGATCTTGCTGCTATTCCTATCATCGGAGAAATCAGCTCTCTCAACGTTTCTGTAGCTGCGGGAATAATTATCTACGAAGCAATCCGACAGAGAAATCTGGAAAAAAGTTTGGATTAATCAAAGGAAAATATTAACTTTGCATCCTATTTGTATCGCTCGCCGACAAGAGTGTTGGCAAGCCTGATATTATAAATCAAATATTTATGATAAATAGAGTTCTCATAAGGATTAAAGTGGTGCAACTGCTTTATTCATATTTTCTTGTGCAAAATAATTTCTCGGTGCAGTCTACTCCATCTGCACCCACAAAAGAGAAGCGTTTTGCTTACTCACTCTATCTTGACTACCTTTACTTAATGATTTCCATCGCAGAGTCGATCAATCCTCGTACTAAACACTCTTCTCTTTATGATACAAGATTCATCCAGCGTCTGCTTTCGGACAATATCATGAAGTCGGTATGCAATAAGTATTCCGGAGGTGATTTCCCTCTTGCAAAGTGTGTCAGTGATCTCTGTGGGAAAATCAATGAATCTGCAATTTATCGGAATTTCCAAAAAGATCCTAAGTCTGATTCCATGATTTGGCAGGATATTTTCCGCTATTTTATCTCCCCTGATACTCAAATAAGCTCAATTGCTGAGCGCTATCAGAACTATTCTTTGAGAGGTATCGATCGGGCAAAAGAGATGGTAGCGCAGACTTTCATGGAGTTTGCATCAAGCCAAGACAATATTTCTGATGGTGTGGAAGATCTTGAGAGAAGTTTGTCGAAAGCCCGGGAACTCTATTTCCGTTTGCTTATGCTTCCGGTAGATCTTACATATCAAAGGGAAGTAGATTTGGATGAGCGTCGCCACCGTTATCTTCGCACCGATGAAGATATGAATCCTAACCCAAAGTTTATCGACAATGAGCTTGTCAAGCTTCTCAATAATGATCAGGAGATCAAAGAATATGTAGATAAAAACAAGATATATTGGCTTCAGCAGTATCCGGAACTTATCAATCATCTTCTCAAAAAAATTATAGAATCTGATCTATATAAGGAGTATATGCAAGATCCGGTAAGCGATCTTCATGCAGACTGCGAATTCTGGAAAAAAGCCATGAACAATATCATTCTGACAGATTCGCAATTCTTGGAGACTCTTGAGTCGATGTCGGTATTCTGGAATGATGACCTTGATATCATGAGTGAGTTTGTGATAAAGACCTTCAGAAGATTTGAGGAGAAAGCTTCCGACTCCGCTTCAAAGATATCAGAGCCTGTACTCCCGATGTATAAGGATAGTGAAGATGCCAAGTTTGGAAAAGAGCTTTTCGAAGCTACCGTGAAAAAGCACAATATCTATAGAGGATATATTGATGAAGTCCTCAACAAGCAGCATTGGGAATCGGATCGTCTGGCATATATGGATGTGGTGATCATGATGACTGCTATTGCTGAAATCTTGAATTTCCCCAAGATTCCATTGCAGGCTTCACTCAATGAATATATTGAAATAGCAAAGAGCTATTCTTCAGCGAAGAGTGGATCTTTCATCAATGGTCTGTTGGCAGGCGTGATCACTAACCTGAAAGAAAGTGGAAAATTAAGAAAATAATCATTAAAAAATACGTATATGAATTCAATTCTTCTTCAGCAAGCAGCCGGAGGCGGTGGCCTCAGTGGAATGCTTATGATCGTGGCAATGATCGTGATCTTCTATTTCTTCATGATTCGCCCACAGCAAAAAAAACAAAAAGAGATCAAGAAAGCCCGTGAAGCTATGAAGACTGGTGATAGGGTAGTGACAGCCGGCGGAATCCACGGAAAACTGAAGGAAATTTCTGATGCGACTGTTATGATTGAAGTGGCTCCCGGGGTGCAGATGAAGGTCGACAAGAGCTCTGTATTTCCCGCCGGAGTAGAAAATCCTAACAACCAGCAGTAATCTTCTGCATTCGGTCCGCAATTATGCAGTATGCGTATGAATTTTTTAAATACTGTAGAAGAGCTATTCAGCAAGCTCCGGAATTCTTCAAGATTCCGGGGTGTGCTTACTTTTGCGGTATTTGTAGGCATTGCTGCATTGTTTTGGTTGATACTTACACTCAACGAATCTGTGCAGGATGGGTGTATAGTGAATATCAAAATTAATAATAAGCCTGATACTGTCACTTTCATTTCCGACGTGCCGAAAACTATACATGTCGAAGTAAAAGACAAAGGTTCCAGCCTCATGCGGACGATGTGGATGAAGACTCCTACCGTCAATCTGAATTTCCGTGAATTGGCTGATCATGGTCAGCTGATATGCTCACGCTCCGATATGATGTCGGCGTTGAAAGAGGCTTTCGGAAGCAGTGCTACTATTATTTCAAGTAGCATTGACTCTCTTCGACTCGTCTATACAGACAATCCCGGAAAGTCTATTCCCGTGGTTGCAATGGTGAAGGCAAGTGCAAGAGCAGGCTACATTGTCTATGGTAATCCCGTTTCCGATCCGCCAAGAGTGACTGCCTACGGTCCGCGAGAAATCATTGATACTCTTCATAGGGTAATGACTAAATCGTATGTTGAGCAAGATCTGTCCGAAACTAAAAGTTTTGTGTCGGAATTAAGGTCAATTCCTGGAGTGAGACTCATTCCCGGAAAGGTCAACGTAAAAGTCAATGTCGAGCCATTGGTTCTGAAGGAAGATGTCGTGACAGTCATGGCAGAAAATGTGCCTCAGGATGAGAACTTGCTTCTTTTCCCTTCAAAAGTCAGAGTAAGCTATTACGTGCCGATGAGTGAATTTTCTGATGATAAAAAGGCTGTAAGGGTAGTGGTAGACTACAATGACTTGTCAGAGCATCGGGGCGAACGCCTGCCATTGCGTATTGATCCGATTAAAGGCATTCCAGCTGTCCATCCCAAACTTCACGCTGATTCGGTAGAATATACACTTGTCAGATAAATTAAGTGTTCAGTTAGATGTTCTAATTTTGGCAATTGACTTAGCAGCTCGGAGAGCTGTTATTATGCCAAAACCCCAGGCTTCAGCCTGGGGAATCTCAGACAAAAGCTCAGTAGCCTCGGAGAGGCGCTTTATGATATTGTCATGATTTTTGACACATAGACTGAGCATTCTATTAGATAAATAAAATTAGATAAATAAAATAGAATAATATTATGCTTAAAGAAATACTTTCAATCACAGGAAAACCCGGACTATTTAAAATAATTACACCCGGTAAGAGAACTCTTCTCGTAGAAGACATGGTAAGCAAAAAAAGATTCCCTCTTGGCGCTCGCGACAGAGTGGTATGTCTTGGCGACATCGCTATGTATACAGTAGGAGAGGATCTCCCACTCGACAAGATCCTTGATCGCGTTTATGCAGTTGAGGAGGGTAAGAAGATTGATGTCAAAGCCATGGACAACGATATGCTCCGCGAGGAATTTGCAAAAGCAGTGGAGGATTTCGACCGTGACCGTGTATATCCTTCCGACATCAAGAAACTTTTCAACTGGTATAATCTCCTGATTTCAGAAGGTTACACAAAGTTCACTGAGGAAGAGGCTGAAGAGCCTGCAGAAGAGCCTACTGAAGAGACTGAGAAGTAATTCGTCAGCTCTGAGAGTTGATATCCGGTTTGATGTTCTGATTATATAATTAGTCTCGACAGCTCGGAGAGCTGTTATAATGCCAAAACCCCAGACTTCAGTCTGGGGAATACATGATATAAGCACAGTAGCCTCGGAGAGGCGCTTTATGATACTGTCAAATGCTTTATAATAAGGTGATCTTGAAAAAGGTCACCTTAATTTTTTTAAATAATGTTAAGGACATAATCTATGGCTTCGCCCATTTGTTTTATTTTTGGCACGGTAATTGATTCATACCGTATAGAAATAAAAAACAAAAAAATTTAAAATAAGATATAGAAATGGCTAACGGAAAAATTGGGGTAACGACTGAAAACATTTTCCCCGTAATCAAAAAATTTCTTTACAGCGATCATGAGATATTCCTCCGCGAGCTCGTAAGCAACGCGGTAGATGCTACTCAGAAGATTCGTACTCTCGCATCTTTTGGAGACTTCAAGGGCGAACTTGGCACTCTCGATGTCCGCGTTGACATCGACAAGGAAAAAGGCACTTTGACGGTGACCGACCGAGGTATCGGTATGGATGCAGAAGACGTAGATAAATATATAAATCAAATTGCCTTCTCCGGTGCTGAAGAGTTCCTGCAGAAATATAAGGATACTGCCAATAATATTATCGGTCACTTCGGACTTGGTTTCTATAGCGCATTTATGGTGTCTAAGAAAGTTGAAATCCGTTCTCTCTCATATAAAGAGGGCGCCAAGGCTGTGCTTTGGACTTGCGACGGAAGTCCTGAATACACTATGGAAGAGTGTGACAAATCTGATCGTGGCACATCAATCACTCTTTATATCGACGATGAAAGCAAAGAATTCCTCGAGCAAGCTCGTATCGACACTCTCTTGAAGAAATATTGCCGTTTCCTCCCTGTGCCTGTTATCTCAGGAAAGAAACAGGAGTGGAAAGATGGAAAGATGGTGGATACTAACGAAGATAATGTAGTCAACGCTACTGAACCTCTCTGGACAAAGAAACCTGCAGATCTTACTGATGAAGACTATCTGAAGTTCTATCACGAGCTGATGCCCGGTCAAGACGATCCAATGTTCTGGATTCATTTGAATGTGGACTATCCATTTACCCTTACCGGTATCCTTTATTTCCCCAAAATCAAGAACGAGTTTGATGTAAGGAAAGACAGGATTCAGCTTTACAGTAATCAGGTTTATGTCACAGATCAAGTGGAAGGTGTGGTTCCGGAATTCATGACTCTTATGCAGGGTGTGATTGACTCTCCTGACATTCCATTGAATGTAAGCCGTAGCTATCTGCAGGCTGACACTGCTGTCAAGAAGATCTCCGGCTACATCTCTAAGAAAGTGGCTGAAAAACTTGATTCAATGTTCAAGGCTGACAGAAAGGCTTTCGAAGAGAAATGGGACGACATCAAGGTCTTCATCGAGTATGGAATGCTTACTGACGAGAAATTCTTTGAATCTGCAAAGAAATTCTATTTGCTGAAAGATGTCAATGACAAATACTTCACTCTCGACGAGTATCATACTCTTGTAGAAGGTGAGCAGAAAGACAAAGACGGTAGACTGGTCTATCTCTATGCTACTGACAAGACAGCTCAGCACAGCTATATTCAGGCTGCCGAAGACAAAGGTTATAGTGTATTGCTCCTTGACGGACAACTCGAACCACACATGGTTGGGCTTCTTGAGCAGAAACTTGAAGGTGTAAGCTTCGTACGCGTTGATAGCGACACCCCTGAGAAACTTATCAGAAAGTCTGATGATAAAGGATCCGGTCTTACTGCTGATCAGACAGAGGTAATGACCATTCTCTTCAAGTCTCAGATTCCAGAGGTTGACAAAGCTCAGTTTATGGTAGGTTTTGAAGAAATTTCTGCAGATGCAGCTCCTGCTACAGTCACTCAGAATGAGTTTATGCGTCGTATGAAAGATATGGCAGCCATGCAACCCGGAATGAGTTTCTACGGTGATATGCCTGCAAGCTATTCATTCACTGTCAATACTGACCAGCCCGCAGTTAAGGCAATCATAGAAGAGACAGAAAAGACGATCGGTGCAAAGACATCAGATATCCTAAAGCAGATTTCTGCCCTCAACGATGAAATTGCCAATGTATCAAAAGAGGCTCAAGACAAGAAGGAAAGTGTTCCCGACATGAAGGAGCAAAACGAAAAGATTTCAGCGCTCCGCGCCGAACTCGACAAAGAAGTAAGCGATTATGCAGCCGGACTTCCAAAGGTAAAGCAGATCATCGACCTCGCCCTTCTTCAAAGCGGACTTCTGAAAGGCGCAGCCCTTTCCGAATTCATCAAGCGCACTGCAAAACTCCTCTGATTAAGTGAATACTGAAATAAAAAGCCGACTTGCAAAAGCCGGCTTTTTTCATTATTAAAAATTTAGAAATTCAAGTTTCGCATGTTTTATAAATTGATTCCTAACGCAGGAACTACGCTTATTCTCAGCGACCATCCCGTAATCATTGCGATTTTGCCAAAACCGAGTCGCAAAGCTATATTTAGTTATAATTAATAATTTATAATTAATATTCAAGCTTCCCCCCGAAAGATCCGCTCAAATACATCGGTCACCTTATTGACTTCTACAATCTTGATGTTGAATTTATCATGTATCCCTTTAAGATTTCCGGAGGGTATGAAGATAGTCTCGAATCCAAGTTTGGCTGCTTCCGATACCCTCTGGTCAATTCTTGTCACTGTCCTTATCTCTCCTGAAAGACCCACTTCTCCGGCAAAAGCAGCATGACGTGGCACAGCCACATCAAAATTGGAAGACATCACAGCTGCCACCACAGCAAGATCAAGTGCCGGATCCGTCACTTTCAGTCCACCCGCTATGTTCAGAAAGACGTCCTTCTGTCCAAGTTTGAATCTTGCTCGCTTCTCAAGCACAGCCAAAAGCATATTGAATCGACGCTGGTCAAAACCGGTGACACTCCTCTGTGGAGTACCGTATGCAGCTGACGAAACAAGAGCCTGAACTTCCACTAAGAAAGGACGAGCTCCATCTATAGTGACTCCAATAGCCATTCCACTCATCTCATCCTCTCGATTGTCACTAAGAAGCATCTCTGAAGGGTTTTTGACCTCGCGTAGTCCTTTTGCCACCATCTCGTAGATCCCAATCTCGTTGGTAGAGCCAAAGCGATTTTTGATAGCCCGTAATATCCTATATAAATATTGGCGGTCTCCCTCAAACTGAATCACGGTATCTACTATATGTTCAAGTACTTTAGGACCCGCTATCGCGCCATCCTTATTGATATGTCCTACCAAAATCACAGGGACACCTGATTCCTTAGCATACCTGAGGAGAGCTGCGGCACACTCCCGAACCTGACTCACACTTCCTGCAGCCGATTCTATGTCTGCTGAAGCAATGGTCTGGATAGAATCCACCACTACAAGCTGTGGCTTGACATTTTCAATCTGAGTGAAAATCTTTTCAAGTTGAGTTTCCGTGAGAATAAAAGTATTGTCGGAAACTTTACCAAGACGGTCAGCTCTCAACTTCAACTGAGATGCAGACTCCTCACCGCTGACATAAAGGATGCGGCGATTGCGTATAGAGAGAATATTTTGAAGTAGGAGAGTGGATTTTCCTATTCCCGGTTCACCGCCAAGCAACGTCAAGCTTCCTGCAACGAGACCGCCGCCAAGCACCCGATTAAGTTCTTCCGATGGCATGTGAATGCGAGGCTCATCAAGAGGTTGAATCTCAGAAAGCTTAACAGGACGCGCTCCCTCAGTCGCAATGAAACCTTTATTGCGAGAAGACTGTTTGGTAGACACCTTCTCCTCAACAAAAGTGTTCCACTCGCCGCAAGCCGGACACCGTCCCATCCATTTAGGCGACTCGTATCCACAAGAATTGCAAAAATATACAGATTTTATAGTATTCTTAGCCATTTTTATTCAAAATTCATCGAAATCATCGAGATCTAACATATCTTGTTCGAACTCTAAATCCTCAAGTTCATCACGGAAATCCTCAATTTCGTCACATAAATCCTCATACTCATCTGCATCATATTCCATATTATTTAGTCTGTTTTCAAGATCGTCAATCCGACTTGAAAGAACAGAATGACGCCTATCCAGCACCTCATGGGAATAATCACCCAAGGAGAAGCCTCGCTGAGCACTAACTGAAGTATTCTTTTTGCCAAAGACCTGTTTGAAGATAAAAGCCAATCCAAGATAATTCCAAAATCCCATAATTCTCAATTTAGGTACTAATCTTCATTAGGGATAGCATACTGTTCAGTAGTTGAAATAATAGATTCTATCCGTTCAATATAATCTTTTACAGGCAAATACATCGGACTGACATCGGATTCTTTCCAATCAAACAAATCTTCATAATCTCCAGTCTGTCTCATTGTAAATAATCTTCCAATCAATTGAGAATCTTCAGAATTCAGAATTCCTTGTCTGACGAAAGTCATACCGATCATACGTACTATTCCTTTATGGGATGAGGCTTCGATTCCATTGTGAATCAGAAGTGCAGCACTTGCATAGTAAGCTGCATAGTACAAACGATTGGCTGCAAGATTCCAATATCCGAGTCTTCCAATGTCTACAGCCTCCTTCAAAGTCTGTCTTGCTCTTTCTAATCTATAAGATACAATATCGTTTCTTTCTTGTGATTTTAAGGTCATGGAGCATTAGTTTTGAAATATTATCACCTTATCTTTTTCCACATTTTTATAAAAAGGCAAGAAACTCCGTTTCAACCACCCGGTAAAGGAATATAGGCGTGGATTTACTATTTCATCATAATTGAGGCCTATGGCAGCAAATGGCCATGCATATACATCCCACTCACACCAAGGCACTCTTTCCTCTCCTGGAATAAGAATCTGTAGATCCCAATCAGAATCTTCGTGCGCATCGCCTCTTGCCCGAGAACCATAAAGAGCCACTTGCGATCCTTTAGGAAGAATCTCAGCAGCCTTATTTTGTATTGCCTCAACAAGCACGGTATATTTTTCTTCTTGTGACATATATATCGATCTTTATCTTATAATGACAAAATTAGCAATTCTTTTCTTATCTGACAAATATTTCAGTCAGTTTATTTTGGGAAAGTTAATAATAGAAAAAAGCTTGCTCCGCCTTCCAATAGAATGGTTTGTCCTCCGTCCAGCCGCTTGCGGCGCCTTCCTAATATGTCTTTAGCAATCAAATCCCTGCGCTCCAACCAACCTTGCGGACTATGCGTGAATTCCCCAACTCATACGAGTATTACTCGATTAGCATTAATTCGAAATTCGAACCTAATTTATGCCGATAAGAGGAGTTACCCCAAAATCCACACTAACTTTGCACCCGGAAACGAAACCCAGCCGGTTGCCGAAGCTCGTGGCAATCAGGTCTATGGCAAGCAAGTATACGCGGTTCCAGGCGAATAAGAGCCCAATATGGAAAGCAGGTTTTCCAGCATGTCCGTATCCATGGCTCTATTCACCCCAGGCATCCCGCCGCGACCCTTCTCGAATTAAGAGGATTGCCTTCGCATGAATTCTGAAAGCGTGATAGCTGTGGCTGCAGCTACATTTAATGACTCGGCATGAGGACCTTGCGCAAAACTTGGGATGAGCAGTGGGAGATTCACTCTGCTTCTTATTTCTTCGCTAAGTCCGTTTCCTTCATTGCCCATTACTACAAATGCCGGCAGCGAGAGGGGAGTGGTGTAGATGTCAGTGCCGTCAAGCAAGGTCCCGCATACCGGTATTTCAGGATTATTTTCTATTATCGTAAGTAGATCTTCCTGTGAGAATCGCACCATGCCGATTGCTCCCATCGATGCTTGCACTGCTTTCGGATTGAACGGGTCGGCACATCCAGAACCAAGTACGACTCTTGCTACTCCAAACCATGAAGCAATTCTAAGTATTGTCCCGAGATTCCCGGGATCTTGGACTCCGTCGAGCATAAGTGTCAATCCGGATTTAAAGTCTTTTCTGTTGAATTCCAAATGCTCAGGAATTTTGTAAACTGCAATCACAGAAGGTAGCGACTGGAACTGAGATAGTTGCTTCATCTCTGATTCTGTGACAGTAAAGACCGGATATTCTTTATATCTTTCACAGACATCCTGTTCACCTTCCTTAACAATAATCGCCTCCGGAGTGAAGAAATGAATGGTGTCATCCACACATTTTATGCCCTCGGCTATAAACATACCGAGTTTCTCCCGCTGCTTGCGGGAATTGAGTCTACAATAGAGATTAAATTTAGTTTTTGATAAAATCATGTGCAAATTTAAAAAAAAAATCTCTTTTTTATGTTGTAAAAATAGAAAAATTTAGTAATTTTGTAAAATTCTTATCTATCGCTCGAATTTTTGCTTGATATTTTAAAGATTTTTGCTGAAACAAAGCTGAGGATTCTGAGTAAAAAATAAGATTTATGAGTGACAATGAAACTTTAACTAAAAACTAAACTTTTTCATAAATGAAGAAATTATTTCTACTTTTGGGTTTGACAGCAATCAGCCTCTCAGGCTATGCCACGCTATCGGAACCGTTGGTGATTGAGAATGCTTCCATCAAATCAATCTCTCCCAATGGGAAATATGCTGTATCTCAAGGTTCGTCAGGTCTTCGTATATTAGACCTCAAGCCGACCGACAATAATTCACAATTCAATGAATCTGATTATGAGGAGTATTATTGTGGTGATGGAAATTGTGTCAGTGACAACGGTGTAGTAGTGGCTTCTTCACCCGATAATCCGGCTGCTCAATATTGGAAAGACGGAAAATGGCATAATCTTCAAATTCCATCTTATGCGCTTACTTCAAACCACGCTCAGGGAATAAGTGCAGATGGAAGTCGTATATGTGGCACGATCAGAGTCGCCGGTATGGGTGGTGACGATGACGTCCTTATGGTTGTTCCGTGTGTTTGGAATGCAGAGGGCAACGGATATGGAAAACCTGTCATGCTTCCGCATCCCGATCTTGATTATGCTAATCGTATCCCTCAATATATAACTGCTATCGATTTATCTGCAGATGGTAAGGTTATTGTAGGTCAAATTCGCGATGCGCAGGGTCTTATTAATTATCCTATTATCTATAAGGAGAATGAAAGCGGAGAGTGGAGTTATGAGATCCCATACGAATATCTAATCAATCCTGACAATTTGGAAATTGTCCCATTTCCCGGTGAAGGGCCTGTAATGCCACAATATGAATCATTCATGACTCCTGAAGAAATAGATGCATATAATGAGGCTTACAATGAGTATAAACTCTCTGATGCTCAAATTCCATGTCCGGAATATTGGGATTTCATGACATTAGAAGAAATTATAGCCTTCAACGAAGCTGCAGATATATACAATGAAAAAGCCACGGTTTACAATGAAAAGTATGAAGCATGGGTGGATTTTATTATGGGTATTGCCATTTCATCTCCTGACTATGCATATAATCAGGTAAGAATTTCACCTGATGGTAAGACTTACGGCTGCACTGTTGAAGTAACGGGAGAAAGAGATCCATTGACAGGGTATCCCACAATCGAAAATTCTGTATGGTTGTTTGATCTGACTTCTGACAAGGTTTCCAAATATAATAAAGACGGAGATCTTAACATTCATTATATCGCAAACAATGGTATCGGAATCGGTACCACTTCAGCAGGCACTCCAAGCAATTCTTACATTCTTAAGGACGATGAGACTATTGATATAGTCACGTGGATGAATTCGCAAGTTCCTGAATATGCATCTTGGATCAACCAGAATATGGTTTTCCCATATAATAAGCAAGTATATGATGAAAAAACAGGAAATTATGATTTTGTTTATACTGAAGAAGTCTTGACTGGTCGCGCTACCGCTACTCCTGATCTCTCTGTAGTCTCTCTTTCTGTACAGAACATCTGGGATGGTATGGATGATGGAATTGCTTACATCTTTGATATTAAGGCAGCCGGCGCCGTCAATACAGCTCTTCCTTCTTCAGAGGAAACGAGCATATACGATCTTTCAGGACGCAAGCTCAAAAATGCAACGGCTCCTGGAATATATATCATCAATGGAGAAAAGAAAGTGGTCCGTTAATACTTTTTATTATAATGAATATCGAGGCGATTCTTAATAAGAATCGCCTTGTTTATTAAAAATTTTCATAGATAAGTGGCGAAAACAAGAAAAAATTAGTAATTTTGTAGCTACTAATGAGAATATGACTATGAAATATATTGGAGCGCATGTAAGTACGGAGGGTGGCGTTGCTAACGCACCCCTTGAGGCTATTGCTATAGGTGCGAGGAGCTTTGCTCTTTTCACCGGAAGCAGCAACCGATGGACATCAAAGGCAATCCCTGCGGAAGAAGCGGAGGCTTTCAAGGAAAACTGCCGTCGCGGTGGATTCGAGGCAAGACAGATTCTTCCCCATGATAATTTCCTGATCAATCTTGGAAGTCCTGATCCTCAAAAGTTGCATCTTAGCAGAAAATCATTCCTTGAGGAAATGAAACGATGTGAACAGCTTGGACTGACCATGCTCAATTTCCATCCGGGAAGTCATGTGAATGAGATAGAGGAGGAAAAATGTCTTGATCTTATTGCAGAGTCAATTAACCTGACACTTGAACAGACTACCGGAGTGACAGCTGTATTAGAATCGACAGCCGGACAAGGAAGTAATCTCGGTCATCGCTTCGAACATCTCGCCCATATTATCAATAAAGTTGAGGACAAGACGAGAATTGGCGTATGCGTTGATACCTGCCATTCATATTCTGCCGGATATGACCTTGCAAGCGAGGATGGATATGCCAAGACTTGGAAAGAATTCGATGATATAATTGGAAGAGATTATCTGAGAGCCTTGCATCTTAACGACGACATGAGAAAGCTCGGGTCAAGGATCGACCGCCATGCTGAGATAGGAAAGGGAACGTTAGGTCTCGAATTCTTTAAAAGACTTGTCAATGATCCGCGTTTCGACAATATGCCTATCATCCTTGAGACTCCCAATCCCGCCATTTGGCCGGAAGAAATAAAACTTCTTTATAAAATGATTGATTAATCACATGAACAAATAAACGAAAAATTAGTTAATCAATTAGATGTTCACCTAAAAAATCTAAAGACTAAGACTATGACAAATCAAAAACGTGACCTCGGTTTCATGCAATTATGGAACCTTAGTTTCGGATTCTTTGGAGTCCAGATTGCATACGCGTTGCAAAGTGCAAACATTTCGCGTATATTCGCCACTCTCGGAGCTGACCCTCATTCGCTCAGCTATTTTTGGATTCTCCCTCCACTTATGGGTATTGTAGTGCAACCGATCATTGGCGTGGCTTCCGACCGAACTTGGTGCCGTCTTGGACGTCGATTGCCTTATTTGCTCTTAGGTGCCCTTATAGCTGTCATTGTGATGTGCTTGCTTCCTAATGCAGGAAGTTTTGGTCTTGCTGTGAGTGGGGCGATGGTTTTTGGTTTTGTCGCTTTAATGTTTCTCGACACTTCCATCAATATGGCAATGCAGCCATTTAAGATGCTTGTCGGAGATATGGTAAATGAAAAACAGAAAGGTTTGGCTTATTCCATCCAGAGCTTCCTTTGCAATGCAGGTTCTTTGGTAGGATACTTGGCACCAATTATTTTGACTGCAATAGGAATCAGCAATATAGCGCCTCAAGGAGTTGTACCTGATTCCGTGACTTACTCCTTCTATATTGGAGCGGCTGTGCTTATCCTTTGTGTGATCTATAGCTTCATGACAATAAAGGAAATGCCACCTGCCGAGTATGCCCAGTTTCATGGCATTGATGCTTGCAAGACTGAGAAACATGAGAAATTCAATCTTGTAAAATTGCTTAAAGAGGCTCCGGCCACTTTCTGGAGTGTAGGCCTGGTTCAATTTTTCTGCTGGTCAGCATTCCTCTTTATGTGGACTTATACCAATGGCGCAATAGCAGGTAGCGTATGGGGAACTCAGGATGTTGCATCTGCCGGCTATCAGGAAGCTGGTAACTGGGTAGGCACACTCTTCGCAGTTCAGGCTATCGGGTCTGTGCTTTGGGCAGTTGTCATACCAAGATTCAAGAGCCTAAAGACTGTCTATATTGTAAGTCTTTTTCTTGGAGCTGTAGGTTTCGTTTCTACAATCTTCTTTGCCGACAAATATCTACTTTTCATAAGCTATTTCCTCATCGGATGCGCTTGGGCTGCCATGCTCGCACTTCCTTTCACAATATTGACCAATTCTCTTAAGGGTGAGAATATGGGTGCATATCTTGGTCTCTTCAACGGTACAATTTGTCTGCCCCAGATCGTAGCAGCAGCCCTTGGTGGAGTTCTGCTTTCTCTTCTCGGAGGAAACCAAAGTTATATGCTTGTGGCAGCCGGAGTGCTTCTTGTATGTGGCGCTATTGCGGTAGGCTTCATTAAATTGACATACGCTGAAAAAGAATCAAATGTCTAACGTTATTGAATATAAAGGCGTAGAGATTCATCGCGCTGAAAAGACTGTATTAAAAGACGTCTCCTTCTCCATCGGGGAAGGAGAATTCTGCTATCTTGTGGGGCGTGTCGGGAGTGGCAAAAGTTCATTGTTGAAGTCAATGTATGCGGAAGTGCCTATCTATGCTGCCGATAAGGCAGATGTACTCGATTTCGATCTCCTAAATATCAAGAAAAAGCAAGTGCCGTTCCTTAGAAGAAATATAGGCATCGTTTTCCAAGACTTTCAATTGTTGCAAGATCGTTCTGTCTATGATAACCTATCTTTTGTGCTGAAAGCGACCGGATGGCATAATCGTGCTGAAATGGATCAGCGTATTGAGGATGTCCTTATTGATGTAGGGATGAATCATAAGAGTTATAAGATGCCTCATGAACTTTCCGGTGGCGAGCAACAGCGTATTGTCATTGCCAGAGCGCTTCTCAATAATCCGAAGCTGATACTTGCCGACGAACCGACCGGAAATCTTGATCCACAGACAGGAATTACGATTGTGAGTCTTCTTCACAATTTGGCAGCCGATGGACATTCCATTCTGATGGCTACTCACAATTTGCAGCTTTGCGACGATTTCCCTGCTCGAGTCCTACGATGTCGGGATAAGGAATTAATAGATGAAATTTGAGTCAAAACTACTTCAATTTATGTCGAGAGTGAGATCTCGACATATTTTTTTATCATTTGTATATGTTTTTAGCTTCTCAATTGCGATTTTTATGGGGTTTAGATTTCTTTATTCAAAAAAAAATGATTAAATTTGCACCAAAATTGGGAATAATGGCGTAAAACCAGATACCCTATCCCAACAACCATGAAATGATCATTCATTAGCATTCAAAATAGCTATTTAATTATGGCAGAAAAAAAAGAAAAATTGTTTGACATGTTCCCGCCAATCTCCACTGAAGAATGGATGGCGAAGATAAATGTCGATCTTAAGGGCGCCGACTTCAATAAAAAGCTCGTATGGCGCACCAATGAAGGCTTTAATGTCATGCCTTTCTATCGTAAGGAAGATATAGAAGGTCTTCCATCTGTAGGTTCAATGCCCGGTCAGTTCCCATACGTAAGAGGCACTAAGACCAACAATGACTGGCTTATCCGCCAGCAGATTCTTGGAGAAACAGCAGAAGAAATCAATGCAAATGCAAAGCATGCTATCGACAAGGGTGTTGAGTCTCTCGGCATCAGCATGCGTGGCCTGGAAGCTTCTGATCTTGCAGCTGTCCTCAAAGACATCGACCTCGCAAAAGTAGAGGTTAACATCACATGCTGCCCTCGCAAGGCTGAAGAGATGGCTAAGGCTCTCGTTGAAATCGTAGAAAAAGCAGGCGTTGCTGACTCTTTCAAAGGCAGTATAGGTTTTGATCCTTTCAAGCGTCTTCTCAAGCATGGTCTTGAATTCCCGAAGGATATTAAAGAGACCGCTCTCGCAGTTTATGAAGCAGTTAAGCCCGTAGCGGGTCTACGTTGTTTCGCTGTAGACAGTTTCCTTTTGAACAATGCAGGCGCTTACATCACTCAAGAACTCGGCTATGCACTTGCATGGGGAGCTGAATGGATGACTCTTATGACTGAGGCAGGTCTTACTCCTTGCGAAGTCAACAAGCGCATCAAATTCAACATGGGTATCAGCTCAAACTATTTCATGGAGCTCGCCAAGTTCCGCGCAGGACGTATGCTCTGGGCTGAAATCGTTAAAGCTTACGGTGCTGACGAAGAATGCTGCAAGATGGCTGTTCACGCTGTGACAAGCGAATTCAATATGACTATTTATGACGCACACGTCAACTTGTTGCGTTCTATGACTGAGACAATGAGTGCAGCTCTTGCCGGAGTTGACTCAATCGAAACTCTTCCGTTCGATCTCGTTTATACTACTCCGGATGAATTCAGCGAAAGAATAGCACGCAATCAGCAACACCTTCTCCGCGAAGAGTCTCATCTTAATAAGGTGGTAGACCCTGCAGGCGGTAGCTGGTATATAGAGACCCTCACTTCATCTATCGCTGCCCAGGCTTGGAAAGTCTTCAACGAGGTTGAAGACAATGGCGGTTTCTATGAAATGCTCAAGAAAGGTGAAATCCAGGCTAAGGTCAACGAAAGTGGTGTGAAACGTCATGTTGACGTAGCTCGCAGAAAAGAAATACTTCTCGGCACTAACCAATATCCTAACATCAACGAGATGGCTCTTGACAAGATCAAGAAAGATGGATGCTCTTGTGGATGTGGATGCAATAAAGAAGCTGTCGACGGTGCTGTAGAATACCTCAACTTTGACCGTGCCGCAAGCCAATTCGAACAACTCCGTCTTGACACTGAACGTGCGGCTAACCGTCCTAAGGTATTTATGCTCACTATCGGCAATCTTGCTATGCGTCTTGCTCGCGCTCAGTTCTCAGGCAACTTCTTTGGTTGCGCAGGCTACGAAATTATCGACAACAACGGTTTTGCTACTGTTAAAGAAGGTGTAGATGCAGCTATCGAAAAGGGTGCAGACGTTGTAGTCCTTTGCTCAAGCGATGATGAATATGCTCAGTATGCTCCTGAAGCATTCAAGGAACTCAACGGCCGTGCAATGTTTGTAGTTGCAGGTGCTCCCGCTTGTATGGATGAGCTCAAGGCTCAGGGAATTGAAAACTTTATCCACGTTCGCGTCAATGTGCTTGACACCCTCGTGGATTTCAATGCGAAACTCCTCAAATAATCTGCCGACATGAGACCGAATTTTAAAGAAATAGATATTACAAAGGTTGTGACTCCCGCAACTGCCGCTCCGGTGGAAAAAGGGGAGGAGTGGCTCACTGCGGAACTTATTCCCGTTAAGCCTATCTATACAAAAGAGGATCTTGAAGGATTGGAACACCTCGACTATGTTGCAGGTCTTCCCCCGTTCCTTCGTGGTCCATACAGCGGAATGTATCCTATGCGTCCTTGGACCATTCGTCAGTACGCAGGTTTCTCTACTGCCGCTGAGTCAAACGCATTCTATCGTCGTAACCTCGCATCTGGTCAGAAAGGTCTTTCTGTTGCATTCGACCTTCCTACTCACCGTGGATATGATGCTGACCACGAGCGCGTAGTCGGCGACGTTGGTAAAGCAGGTGTTTCTATCTGCTCTATCGAAGATATGAAGGTGCTTTTCGATGGCATTCCATTGGGCAAGATGTCTGTGTCTATGACTATGAACGGTGCTGTGCTTCCGGTGCTTGCATTCTATATCAATGCAGGTCTTGAGCAGGGCGTGAAGCTTGAAGAAATGGCTGGTACTATCCAGAACGATATCCTCAAGGAGTTCATGGTGCGTAACACATATATCTATCCGCCAGCATTCTCAATGAAGATTATCGCTGACATCTTTGAATATACTTCAAAGAACATGCCTAAGTTCAACTCCATCTCCATCTCCGGCTATCACATGCAGGAGGCTGGTGCAACTGCCGACATTGAGCTTGCTTACACTCTCGCAGATGGTCTTGAATATCTCCGCGCAGGTGTCAATGCCGGAATGGACATCGATTCTTTTGCTCCGCGTTTGAGCTTCTTCTGGGGTATCTCTATGAATTATTTCATGGAAATCGCCAAGATGCGTGCTGCACGTATGCTTTGGGCTCGTATCGTGAAGCAATTCAACCCGAAGAATCCTAAGTCTCTCGCTCTTCGTACTCACTCTCAGACATCAGGTTGGTCGCTCACAGAGCAGGATCCTTTCAACAATGTCGGCCGTACTTGCGTAGAGGCTATGGGTGCTGTGCTTGGTCATACTCAGTCTCTCCATACCAACGCTCTTGATGAGGCAATCGCACTTCCTACTGATTTCTCTGCACGTATCGCACGTAATACACAGATTTATATCCAGGAAGAGACATACGTCACTAAGCAGGTTGACCCATGGGGCGGCAGCTACTATGTAGAGGCTCTCACTAATGAGATCGCTGAAAAGGCTTGGGCTCATATCGAAGAAATCGAGAAACTCGGTGGTATGGCTAAGGCTATCGAGACAGGTCTGCCGAAGATGAAGATTGAGGAAGCAGCAGCTCGCACTCAGGCTCGCATCGACTCCGGCAAGCAGGCTATCATTGGTATCAACAAGTATCGTCTTGATCACGAAGATCCAATCGATATCCTCGAAATTGACAATACAGAGGTTCGCAACGAACAGTGTGGGCGTCTTGAGGATCTCCGCAAGAACAGAGATGAAGCAGCAGTTCAGAAAGCTCTTGCCGACATCACTGAAGCCGTGAAGGATCCAAGCAAGGGCAACCTTCTTGATCTTGCTGTCAAAGCAGCCGGTCTTCGTGCTTCATTAGGTGAAATTTCTGACGCTTGCGAAGCAGTAGTAGGTCGTTATAAAGCAATCATCAAAACTATTTCAGGTGTGTATTCAAGCGAAGAAAAGGGTGATCCCGAATTTGAGGAAGCCCGCAAGGCAGTGGCAGATTTCGCAAAACGCGAAGGTCGCCAGCCGCGTATTATGATCGCCAAGATGGGTCAGGACGGACATGACCGTGGTGCTAAAGTGGTAGCTACAGGCTATGCCGACTGCGGTTTCGACGTTGACATGGGTCCGCTCTTCCAAACTCCTGCAGAAGCAGCTCGTCAGGCAGTAGAAAACGACGTTCATATCCTTGGTGTAAGCTCTCTTGCAGCCGGACACAAGACTCTTGTGCCTCAGGTGATCGAAGAGCTTAAGAAGCTCGGTCGTGAAGATATCCTCGTGACTGCGGGTGGTGTGATTCCTGCTCAGGATTACGACTTCCTTTACAATGCAGGTGTAGCAGCCATCTTTGGCCCCGGCACTCGCATTCCTAAGAGCGCCATTGAGATGATTCGTCTCCTCAACGAGCAGACTGCTGAATAATCATCAGTTAATTATATCTAAAAAAGGGATAGACACTTATTAAAGTGTCTATCCCTTTTAATATTTCTATTGAGTTTTTTGTTATATGTATAGAGTATATTTGCTCTTTTAGATAACACATGGCTAAAGCTACATTTAAAATAGGATATAGATATATTTGGAGTGTTTTTGCATTCCTTTTTGGCACATCTGCGATTCATGCCGATTTGCTGCGTGAAGGTCACGATGCTTTCATGAACTACGACTTTGAGCAAGCGTATGAACTTTACGAAAAATACGCTAAGAGTCTTAAGAAGACTCCAAATGCTCACGGCGAAGAACTTCTTGATCAATATATGCGGCAATTAGAAATAGCTGAAAATTCACTCGATAATGTTCAAAAAATTGAGATAATCGATCGTATCGATGTCCCTGCTACAGATTTCTTTAAATATATCAAGCTCCCCGCTTCAGGAGGTAAACTATTAAGTCCGGATGATGGAATTCTAAAAGATCGTCATAATCTTTCGGATTTTGCTTATTCTTCCGAAGCCGGAGACATTATGATGTGGTCGGAAAATAATGCTGACCATCAAGAAGTAATTATGGAGAGTGACAGGTTGATGGATGGATCTTGGGATAGCCCTGTAAATGTTGGGTCCGTACTCAATGAAGGCGGCAATGTAAGAAATCCATTTCTTCTTGCGGATGGTCTGACATTATATTTTTCCGGTGATGGAGAAGGAAGTATGGGTGGATATGATCTCTTCGTTGCGTCAAAAGATCCTGTGAGCGGTCAATTTCGTCAACCCATGGGACTTGGTTATCCTTTCAACTCGCCGTTTAATGAGTATATGATGGCAATTGATGAGGAAAATGGTATAGGGTGGTGGGTGACTGACAGAAACCGTCTTGATGATCAAGTCACTATCTATATTTTCAAGACAAATGAAGTGCGTAAAAATTATATTGCTGATGAAGAAGACGACATAGTATCTCTTGCAAGAATCGATGATATAACAGCCACTCAAAATCCGGAAACTGACTATTCTAAGATATTGAAAGGCATTGACACTCGCTATCGAGGAAATAAGAGTAATGCTGAGACAGACTTTATTTTCTATTTGCCCGGTAAAGTGGCAAGAAAACTTTCTGACTTCAATTCAGCTGCTGCAAAGCGAAATATGCAACAGTATCTGCAAGCTTTGCAAGATCATGCCGCTTTAGAAAACCAGCTCTCAGAATTAAGGAAGCGTTATCATCAAACTGATAAGAAAAAGGGTTCAGCAACTGCTCTCAAAAATCAGATACTCGAACTCGAGCATACGCGTGAATGGCAGGCTGATCGTCTAAAAAAAATGAGAAATACAATAATTACAGCTGAGCTTAACAAATAGTATTCTCCATCATATTTTTACAATTAAAAATTCATTACACCCTAAATCTCATTAGCCACTCTATCAAATATGGAGAATTACCACAGTCATACAGAGTTTTGTGATGCAAGGGCAAGTATGGCAGAAATAGCTGAATCTGCATATAAAGCAGGCTTTAAAGTATGGGGAATTTCACCTCATAGTCCTATCTGTTGCCCATCCGGTGCTAATATGAAGTCGGAAGATATGGATGCTTTCTTATCAGAATCCAAAAGGCTTAAGGGGGAATATGAAGGCAAGATGAAAGTCCTGACCGGAATGGAGATCGATTATATATCGGATACTTTCGGTCCAGATATGGAATATTTCAAATCGCTTCCCCTCGATTATCGTATTGGTTCAGTGCATTTCGTTCGTACTAAAGATGGCAAACCGGTCGACGTCGATGGTCCGGCGGAAAGATTCCTGAAATATCTTGATTCTGAATATGATGGCGACTTGATTTACGTAGCCGAGACATATTTTGCTATGGAATTGGAGATGCTTGAGAAAGGTGGCTTTGACATCATCGGGCATCTTGATAAGATAGGCGACAACGGCTCGCATGCTTGGAGTGAGCTCGAAGACCAAGTGTGGTATGCAGATTTAGTAGAAAAGGTTATAAAAAAGGCTGTTGAAAAAGATATAATAATTGAAATAAATACTAAGAAATTCGAAACAAGCGGACGATTCTTCCCTGCCGAAAGATGGTGGCCACTTCTTAAGAAGTATGACGCAAAACTCGTATTAAGCACAGACGCCCATTATCCAGGCAAAGTAGCTTCCGGGTATAACGAAGCCTTCGACCGTCTCCGATCGAAGGGCATGCTTTCCCAACTTAAGATTATGACCAATTTCTTGGCAGAACGTTAAAATTCGGAGCTGAAATGGAATCTGATTTTGGGGAAGTCAGATTGAGCCATTTGTAAGACATAGTTGCTGTCGGCCAAGAAGACGTCGCGACCGTCTTTGTCTTTTGCCATAAATTGGTATTTACGCTTTTTGAAGGCGTTTAGCTCTTCTTGGTCGTCGCTTTCAATCCAACATGCTTTGTATAAGCTAATGGGTTCCCAACGGCATTGAGCTCCGTATTCATGTAGCAGACGGTATTGGATCACTTCAAACTGAAGTTGACCGACAGTTCCAATAATCTTGCGACCATTGAACTGATTTGTAAACATCTGAGCTACACCTTCATCCATCAGCTGGTTGATACCCTTGTCAAGCTGTTTTGCCTTCATTGGATCGGCATTTTCAAGATACTTGAACATTTCAGGTGAGAAGGATGGGAGTCCCTTGAAATGTAGATTTTCGCCTGATGTCAATGTGTCGCCTATCTTAAAGTTGCCTGTATCCGGAATACCTACAATGTCTCCGGGAAATGCTTCATCTACAATATTTTTCTTCTGAGCCATGAAGGCAGTAGGAGCAGCAAACTTCATCATCTTGTTGTGGCGCACATGCTTGTAGTTGACATTGCGTTCAAACTTTCCACTACATATCTTGACAAAAGCAATGCAGCTGCGGTGATTGGGATCCATATTGGCATGAATCTTAAAGACAAAGCCTGTGAATCCTTCTTCTTTGGGATCGACTGTTCGTTCTTCTGCATCTATTGGAAGAGGGGCTGGAGCTATTTCGCAAAAACAGTCAAGAAGTTCTTTCACACCAAATGTATTGAGTGCAGAACCAAAAAATACAGGTGCGACTTCACCACGCAGATATGCCTCTTTGTCAAATTCAGGATATACACCCTCTATGAGTTCAAGATCTTCTCGAAGCTTTTCTGCATCGGCTTTTCCTACGAGTTCATCTACTATCGGAGAGTTTACATCTTCAATTTCAACGCGTTCGCTAATAGTCTGTTTTGATGGAGTGAAAAGATCGAGACCATGCTCGTAGATATTATAGACACCCTTGAATTTCTCACCAATGTTAATAGGCCATGAAAGAGGACGGACAGAAATCTTTAGCTCCTGTTCAAGTTCGTCGAGAATGTCAAAAGGATCACGTCCTTCTCGGTCAAGTTTATTTACAAAAATGATGACAGGAGTCTTGCGCATACGGCATACTTCCATCAGTCGCCTCGTCTGAGTTTCCACACCTTTGGCTACGTCGACTACAATAATAACTGAGTCAACCGCTGTCAATGTGCGGAAAGTGTCTTCTGCAAAGTCTTGGTGGCCCGGGGTGTCAAGGATATTGATTTTATAATCCTTGTAATTAAAACCCATTACCGAGGTAGCAACCGATATACCACGCTGCTTCTCGATTTCCATCCAGTCTGACGTTGCTGTCTTTTTTATCTTGTTGCTTTTTACTGCGCCTGCGACATGAATTGCTCCACCGAAAAGAAGAAGTTTTTCGGTGAGGGTGGTTTTGCCGGCATCAGGGTGTGAAATGATCGCGAAAGTGCGACGGCGTGCTATTTCTTTATTTAGTTCTTCAGACATGGCTTATTCAAGATCAAGCTCGTTGTTGTAGTCTTTTTTATAATATTGGGCGAGAGTTCCGAGGAAATGAGAAATATCATTGGCTGCTTGGAGCGTTTCATTTGAAATTTCTTTACCTTGAATTTTCAGCATAAGTATGCCGTAAAGAAAATTGAACAGTGTCTCCATTTCACCTGCCTTGTTTTCACCTGCTCTTGCACGGAGTTCTACGATCAGTGGTAACACCTTATAATATTCAGAAGCATATTTAGCATATTTCGGATCTTTTACAAGGCGTGCATTGAGGTCGTCAAGGGCTATTATGACATTTTTGTTGATCTGAAGGTGACCTTTCTCTACAACTCCTTCTCTGCGCATCATATCAATGAGGGATTCATACCATTCAGTCATCTCCTTGCGTTGCTCTTCTGAGAGATCTTCGTGCTTATTCACTATATTTTCTTCTATGCGGTCAAGGTCAAGGCCAAAAGCCCTGATCAGATCTTCGATCTGCCACATATAGAGCAGATATTCCGCAATATTTTCTCTTTTTTTCTGTGAAGCTGTAATCATAGTGCAAAATTACAAAAATTCAACTTATTGTGCAATTTTTAATGATAGATTTTAATTTTCTATTGTTATATAATTGTATACTATTCTGCAATTTTATTCAATATTATGCATATTGCTTTATAAATATTCACTTTTTGAAAACAGTCATTATGGATTCGAAGAAATTTCTTCTGCAAGAAAAAGATATACCGACTGCATGGTATAATATCGTTGCAGATATGCCGATAAAGCCGCAGCCAATGATCAATCCGGCTACCGGCGAGCCTCTAAAAGCTGAAGACTTGATGCCACTTTTCTCAAAAGAGGCTTCTCTTCAAGAGATGAACTCAACCGATAGGTTTATTGAGATTCCTGAAGAGGTGAGAGAAATGTATAAGATCTATCGTCCTACGCCACTCGTTAGGGCAAGGGGGCTTGAAAAAGCACTTAACACAAAAGCACATATTTATTTTAAGAATGAAAGTGTAAGTCCTGTAGGAAGCCACAAGCTTAATTCTGCCATTCCTCAGGCATATTTCTGCAAAAGGGAGGGGGTTACGAATATCACAACAGAGACCGGTGCAGGACAATGGGGAGCAGCACTATCCCTTGCAGCTAAACATTTTGGTCTTAATCTTGCTGTGTATATGGTAAAGGTGTCTTTCAATCAGAAACCATATCGCAGATCTATTATGCAGACTTATGGAGCCGAAGTGATAGCCTCGCCATCTATGTCTACTAAAGCCGGACGCAAGATAATAACTGAAAATCCGACATATCAAGGTTCACTGGGAACTGCAATCTCTGAGGCTGTTGAACTCGCAATGTCAACAGAAAACTGTAAGTATGTACTTGGATCTGTATTAAACCATGTGGCACTGCATCAGACCGTAATTGGTCTTGAGGCTGAAAAACAGATGGAGATGGCAGGGGAGTACCCCGATGTTGTGATTGGATGCTTTGGTGGTGGAAGTAATTTCTCAGGCATTTCATTCCCATTCATGCGCCATAATTTCAGTGGAGAGCGTAATACCCGTTTTATTGCGGCAGAACCGGAGTCTTGTCCGAAACTGACACGCGGAAAACTACGCTATGATTTTGGTGATGAGGCAGGATATACCCCAATGATTCCTATGTATACTCTCGGTCATGATTTTGCACCTGCCAATATTCATGCCGGAGGTCTCCGCTATCATGGAGCCGGCTCTGTGGTAAGCCAGCTTAAGAGTCAGGACCTTATCGAGGCTGTAGATATACATCAACTTGAGACATTTGCAGCAGCAACACTGTTTGCTCAGACTGAGGGAATCATTCCTGCTCCTGAAAGTTCTCATGCAATTGCAGCTGCTATCCGTGAGGCTAAAAAAGCAAATGAAGAAGGTACAGCACCTGTGATTCTCTTCAATTTATCAGGACATGGACTTATTGATATGGCAGCCTACGATAGCTATATCTCAGGCGATCTCACTAATTATCACGTATCAGATGAAATGATTGAAAAGAACACTCAAAATCTGAAAAAAGTGAAATAAAGAAAGAGGTATCCAACGACTTGGTAGGGACGCACGGCTCGTGCGTCCTTTAATTTTGAATAATTAGAGCATAAAAAAGGACACACGATTCGTGCGTCCTTATAATGTTATTGGGTAAAATAACGTTATTTGTTAACTTGGTATTTGTTCCACCCATCTTTGAGATAGGCGAGGACTTGCTCAGCAGCGGCAACACCGGCGTTGAAATTGGCTTCTGCAGTTTGAGCTCCCATTTTCTTTGGAGTGAAGAATACGCGGGCTCCAAATTTCTTTTCAAATTCTTCAGCTGCATCAGGCTTGATATCGCTGACATAGCGAAGATCAGGACGTTCTTCAAGAGCCTTGATCAGACCCTCTTCATCTATTACTTCCTTACGTGCTGTATTGACAAGGACACCACCTTTAGGCATTTTCATCACGAGATCATAACCTATACTTTTCTTTGTCTCTGCAGTAGCGGGAATATGTAGCGATACAAAATCATTTTCCGAGAATAGAGCATCTACGTCATGCACCGGACGAACACCTTCAGCTTCCATGACTGCATCATCAACAAATTTGTCGAGAGCGGAGATCTTCATACCGAATCCTTTGGCAATTCTTGCAACGTTTCTGCCTACTTGACCGAAAGCATAAATACCAAGGTTTTTATCTTTCAATTCAGAACCGGATTTGCCATTATATTGGTTGCGGCACATCATAACTACCATTCCGAATACGAGTTCTGCAACGGCATTAGAGTTCTGTCCGGGAGTGTTCATGACGCAAATGCCATGTTTTGTAGCAGCTTCGAGGTCTATATTGTCATAGCCAGCGCCGGCTCTTACGATGACTTTCAGTTTTGGAGCAGCCTCCATAACTTCATCATCTACTTTGTCGCTTCTGACGATAAGACCTTCTACATCCTTTACCGCTTCAATGAGATCTTCGCGTGTTCCCATCTCGACGAGTTTCAGTTCATTGCCACTTGCATTGACGGTATTGGCGATAGCCTTAACCGCATCTTTTGCAAAGGGCTTTTCAGTGAAAACTAATACTTTCATAGTAGTGAAAAGAGATTTTTATTAATGAAGGGATTCGAACTCATGCATGCATTCGATAAGAGCATCTACAGATTCCATTGGCAGAGCGTTGTAGAGGGAAGCGCGGAAGCCGCCTACGTCGCGATGGCCCTTGATGCCCATCATGCCTTTGGAAGTAGCGAAGTCAATGAATTCTTTTTCGAGTTCTGCATATTCAGGCTTCATTACGAAGCAAACATTCATGATAGAACGTGATGCCTTATCTTGCACTGTAGCCACAAACATCTTGCTTGAGTCGATAGCCTCATACAGTTTCTCTGCCTTTGCGATATCCATCTTCTCGATTTCTCTAATACCACCTAAGCTCTTGTAGTATTTAAGAGTCTGGAGTGCGGCGAAGATAGGAAGCACAGGAGGCGTATTGAACATAGAGCCCTTGTCAACGTGTGTCTTATATTTAAGCATCGTTGGGATTACGCGACTTACTTTGTCGAGAGCAGCATCTTTAATAATGCAGATAGTCACTCCAGAAGGTGCGAGATTCTTTTGAGCGCCGGCGTAAATGAGATCGTATTTGCTTACGTCGACAGGACGAGAGAAAATATCAGAACTCATGTCGCATATCATTGGAACGGAAACTTCAGGATCTTTGCGGATTTCAGTTCCGTAGATAGTATTGTTGGATGTATAGTGGAAATAGTCGACGTCTGAAGGAACTGTCCAACCGGTTGGAATCACAGTATATTTGGAATCTTTTCCGGAAGCAACCACATCTACTTCGCCAAAGAGTTTTGCCTCCTTGATTGCTTTTGAAGCCCAAACTCCGGTGTCAAGATATGCAGCTTTTGTGTTGAGGAAGTTCATTGGAGCCATTGCAAACTGAAGGCTTGCACCGCCACCGAGGAAGAGTACACTATATCCTTCTGGCACTTCGAGGAGCTCTTTTACCAGAGCTACCGCCTCGTCAACGACTGCTTGGAATTGTTTGCTACGGTGAGAGATCTCGAGGATTGAGAGACCCATGTCTGCAAAGTCAAGAATCGCGTCAGCAGTGTTCTTGATGGTGTACTGGCTCAATATTGATGGGCCGGCGTAGAAATTGTGTTTCTTCATCTTTATAGGTTTTAGATGTATATATGTTTACTAACTCTAAGAAAGAACATGTTGCAGTTCTATGATGCAAATTTAATAAATTAATATCAAAATGCCAACTTTTAAGGTAAATTTTATGCTATGACCATGCATTATAATATATAATTGTCCGTTTCCCTCAGATGATTTGCTGTTTAAGCTTTTCCACATACTCATCTATGCGATGAAGTTCAGCCGGAATATCTATCTCTTGAGGGCAATGATGGACACACTTTCGGCATCCTATGCAGTGGCTCGCTTGCCGCAGCTTCGGGACTGACCTGTCATATCCTACGAGAAATGCACGGCGTGCTTCAGCATATTTAGGCGATTGCTTTGAAGTCGGGATATTATCTTCGTTGACACACTTATTATAATGCAGTAGATTGGCAGGAATATCAATGCCATACGGACACGGCATGCAATATTTACAATCGTTGCAAGGCACCGTAGGATATTGTTTCATAATGTCTGCTGTCTCCTGAAGAAAAACCAAATCTTCTTCTGTAAGGGGATTGAGTGGACTATATGTATGGATATTATCTTCAAGATGCTCCATATAGGTCATACCACTCAATACAGTTAATACGTCAGGGTGTGTACCCGCAAAACGAAATGCCCATGAAGCCACACTCTCCTCAGGATTGCGCTGCTTGAGTCTGTTGGCTATATGATCCGGCACTTTTGAAAGTCTGCCTCCGAGCAGAGGCTCCATGATCACTGCAGGTATTTCTCGCTTTGCCAGCTCTTGATAGAGATAATTAGCATTAGTGCTTAATGGTTCTTCTTCAGCTGTATGTTTCCAATCCATATAGTTAAGCTGAATCTGAACGAAATCCCATTTATACTCATCATGCTTAGATAGAAGATAGTCGAATACTTCTATGTCTCCATGATAAGAGAATCCAAGATTTTTGATCCTTCCCGCTTCTCTCTCTTTCATGAGGAAATCAAGAATTCCATTGTCAAAGTATCTTTGATTTAAAGTTTCCAATCCTCCGCCTCCTACCGCGTGGAGAAGCATATAATCGATATAATCAGTTTGGAGTTCCTTCATCGAGTTCTTATACATTTCGATGGAGGCTTCTCTTGATTGGGTTGCAGGGTTAAAGTTGGAGAGTTTTGTAGCTATATAATAGCTTTCGCGGGGATGACGGCTCAATGCGATTCCGGTTGCTTTTTCTGATTTCCCTTGGCAATATACAGGAGATGTATCGAAATAGTTTACGCCGTTTTCAAGAGCTGTGTCTACAAGACGGTTCACCATTTCCTGGTCTATCTCCTCTTCGCCTTCTGCTCCCCCTTCGACGGGCTTAGTTGGCCATCTCATACACCCATACCCTAAAATTGATACCTTTTCTCCGGTTTTGGGATTAGTACGATAGGTCATCTCTCCTTCCTTCAGATCAGGAGAAGCAGAAACCGCTTTAGTGGCATTTTTACATCCGGCTAAAGTAAGACTTGCAACGGAAGTGCCGATTCCGAGTCGCTTAAGGAAACCGCGACGGCTTATGTTATTATTCATATTTCTTATTTTGGTCAGATGATTCGGTGATTTTCATGTCCTTCTACGTAGATAGCACTGAAAGGTCGTGCCGGACAAAGATTTTCGCATGCTCCGCAACCTATACATCTCTCAGTGTTGACAGTCGGTATCATGTGTCCGTTTTTGTATTCTACCATTGTTATAGCTCCGGTAGGGCAGTGGCGTGCACAGTTCCCACATTCTACATCATCTGTGATAGGCACACAGTTTGATTTCACCCATACAGCATGTCCAATTTGAATAGATGATTTTTCAGCGATGTCTAACGGACGAATAGCACCAGTCGGGCATACGTCTGAACAGCGTGTGCACTCAGGTCTGCAATATCCGTTTTCGTATGAAGATTCCGGTTGCATAAAGTTTTCAATGTCTGTCATCGGACGTAATACTCCATTAGGACAGGCTGAAATGCAAAGCTGGCAAGCAGTGCAATGATCATTAAGGTTTCGCAAGCTTATAGCTCCCGGAGGTGCGATGCGGGTCTTTCGGTTAGGTTTCTTTTTGTCTTCGATGACAGCGAGTCCGCCATCAAAAGTCTTATCTGCTGCTGAGAGGGCTGCCGAAGTGCCTAATATGGCAGCCGAGGTAATGAATTGGCGTCGTGAACCATCTATTTTCTCATTTGCCTGATGGGCATTTGCAGCTTTTAGTCCTACATATTTATAAGACAATGCCCCTTTATTGCATTTTCCTATGCAATCGAAGCAGGACACACAGCGCGAGTAATCTATATTATGATTTGGGATGTCGATACAAGATGCTTTGCAATTGCGTGAACAAAGCTTACAGTCTACACATTTCGACTTGTCGATGACAATGCGAAATAATGCGAAGCGTGAGAAGAAGCCAAGTACGGTACCGACCGGACAGATTGTATTGCAATAAGTTCTGCCATTTCTCCAGGCAAGAATTGCCAAAACTATTAGAGTTATGCCTGCTACGATAAGAACACCATATCCGTATTGCCAATATTCCACTTGATAGAAAGCGTAACTATTTCGTTGTTCTGCCCAAGTGGCAAGAAGATTATTCCCCCAGATCCATATCGGTTTCAAAAGACTTGAAGCAATTCTGCCGTATGCGCTATATGGAGCAAGAAGTGCAACCATTGAATTAATGCCTAAAATGATTGCAATCAGCATAATCCCAAGAAATGTATATCTGAGGATATTTAAAGGTTTTGAATACGAATATCTATTTTTTTTAGCTTTCTTTCCTGCCCATCCAAATCCGTCTTGCAGGATTCCCAATGGGCATATCACAGAGCAATAAAGCCGTCCGAAAAGCAATGTAAGAATTATAAGTCCTATTATAACAAGTACATTCAAAGACAGGATGGCAGGGAGAAACTGAATTTTTGCCATCCATCCGAAGATGGAATGCCATGTACCCGTAAAGTCTAAAAATAAAGGTGTTATCAAAAGAATGCTTATTAAGGCAAGTATTATTCTGATATTCCTTAAAGGTGTCTTTATAGAATCTCTTTTTGTTGATTTTTTTGTCGCTGACTTTTCGTTTTTATTCATATAGTGTTCCTTGTGTTAGGAGATAATTTTAATGATTTTTCTATGGCAAAATTAATAAAAAATCTATAAAAACCAAAATCTTGAGTAAAAATAGGGGATAATTTAAAATAATTATCCCCGGTTGATTTCATTAATAAAGTGGAAAATGCTTATCTTTGAATATACTTTCTTCCGCCGCGGATTACAATTCCTTTATAAGACTCATCAACCTCTTGACCGAAAATATTGTATACTTTATCAATGTCTGGATTTGCATTAACTAATATATCATCAATGCCTGTGTCAAGATCCGATCCGTCGATATATGATTTTTCGTTTACGAAAAAGAGAGTTATTTTCTCCGGTTTTGACGCAATATTCATATTGAATGAATAATTGTATGCTTTTCCAGCTTCGGTCGTTATGGTTGAATTCATTGAGAAATTGCCATTATAATCGTATGCGGTGTGCATATCTACCAATGAATTGTTCATATCGTTTTTAAAAGTATCCCAATTGTAGTCGCTTGAGCATCCATTATTGCTCATGGTCGTATTGTTCCAATTGTCGCAGCGTATACCGAAGTATTCTGTATAAGCGCTTGCCCCATGTGTTGAGTTTGCACCATAAAGACACCAATTGTGCCAATTTTCGGCTGCTCCTGAATAGTTGTAGAAGTGAAAGTCAGCTGATTCTCCCATCTGAATCACATAGTCGTCCATTGAAAAATTAGACCACCATCCGGCATTGATATCCTTCTTTTGAGACACTGGATAATAGACTGCTGCTTCCGGTTGGTGTGTTTTGTCTCCTGTAGATCGAGTATATGGTCCCATCTTAAAAAAGAGATCTCCTGATTTCACTTCTATTGAAATTGTGATTTCGTGTCCATCTTCAGTGGGAGAATAAATGCCTTCAGACGACAAAGTTTCGGGCTCCGGTTCGCCTGTTGCAGCATTTCTCACATCAAATGTCAGAGTGACATTTTCAAATTGCGGTGCATCGCCCTGAATAAGAGTGTTATCGTTTCCAATGAAGTTATTGACTAATCTTTTATATGCATCAGCTACCGCACTCTTAGGAGTTAGTTTATAGAGCCAAACGGGGACTCCATTCTTGTTAGTGGCTGTAAAGCATATAGAAGGCATGTCTTGATATCCGTCAACATTCTGGTTTAAAACTACTCCATAATATGCTACGTTGTTGATGTTCAACGTCACATAAGATTTTCCATCCTCAGAGTAAGCCCAAGTGCCCGCGCGGTCACCTGAGATCTTACCATCTTCAGAAAGCTTGACAGTTATGGGTGTTGACTCAGCCATATTATTATGATCAAGTTTATAAGGATGGATTAGAAGTTTGTATGTTCCTGCTATTTCTTGAGGAGAGAAAAGTTGCCGGCTTTCAATATCGGCTTGGCGGGTTTGTTTCCCCGTGAATCGGAATGGGGAAGCGACGGGCCAACCAAGTTCATTGATAAAGAGTTGACGAGTTCTGACATTGAATCCTAAAGTACCGTTATGGAATTTAGTATGGTAAACTACAAATGCATCTCCCTCAGAATCGACTATTGCTGAATTATGCCCTTCTGCACATTCTCCGACAGTCATTGTGCCCCAATTATTCATAGCCCCTATGATTTTAACACCTTTATTCGTAGCTGCTTTCGGACCATAGTTAAGCTGATAATTGGTATATGTTGCTGCAGCTCCGGCACTGTCTTTATAAGGTCCATCAGGATTTGAAGAGCGGAAAATGCGCATTTCATATCCACCATCAGGAGCTAATCCTCCGTACGTCACAAAGAGATAGTAATAATCTCCAATCTTCTGGATATATGGTCCTTCCCCGGATACGTAGCATCCTCCTGCTATTAGTCTTCCGAAGTAAGGATCACTTGTATATCCGGTAAATGAAGCACCATTAGGTGCCTTTCCATTATAGGTTTTAGCATCGTAAGTATATGTATAATCACGAAGACCTGTGTTGGGGTCAAGTTTTATTATGAAAATACCTCCTGACCATGAGCCGTAGACCATCCAAAGCTGATCGTCGTCGTCAAAGAAAATGCATGGATCAATGCAATTGGGCCAAAGGTTGCCCCAAGCGGAAGTCTTGTAGCGCGAGGGTAGTTGGTCCAGTTCTCCAAGTACAAGTTCGAGATCAGTGTCCTTATAGGAAACACTCTTTCCTGAATAAGTCTGGCCATTGAACCCACTGCTTATAATGGGAGCTTGATATTGGAATGGACCTGTCGGTTTGTCAGAAGTGAGTAAAACAATTGTGGATGCCCAGTAATCACCGTTAAGCGACAAATACATACACCATTTTCCCATATTGGGATTGTAAATTACATCAGGAGCCCATTGGTCGCCGGAAATCCAATTAGCTTCACTTACTGGCTTGCGATCTCCAACTTGGATTCCGGCGTATGTAGAACAATATGCTCCGGCGTCAAATGATCGGAGTGTTTCTGTTGTAGTGACTCCATTACGAGTCACTTGTACGGAATGCTCAGGACTTGATTTGAATTCCTGGGCGTAGCCTTTAGTATAAATTCCGGAATTGTTGATGTTGGTCAGATTAATAAGATCGGTAGTTTTTGCAAATCCTATATGCGAACCCATTATATAATAGGTCTCATCTACTGGATTATAATAAATCGACGGATCATGAACTCCAACCTCTTTGTAAGATTTAGAAGTTGGCATATCAGAGATATCACTAATTGTTAATTCAGTCTCAGCTTTTCCTATAAATGGCATAATAAAAGCAGACAACAAAATTATAGCATGTCTATACATTATTTTTATGTGTTAGGTTTATTAGTATGATAGTAGTTATTGTTTTGCAAAGGTAATGAAAAAATTGTTATAAGCAAAATTAAGTGAAAGAAATTATTAATTAAAAATTTATCTTGTTAATCCTTTAATTCGTATAAAATATACTTAATAATGAAATATCGTTGAGTAATTAATAGAAATTTCTGACAGAATTATTTTTGATATATATATTTTTTTATTAACTTTGCATTTAAAAATAAAAATCAAAGCGAAAAATATGAAGAAATTTCTACTTGGCGCAGCGTTAGTAGCTGTATGTGCTTCAGCAAGTGCGGAAGACTTTTCAAAATTCTTTAAGATTACATATAATGATGAGACCATCGAAAATGGTCAGACTGTAGTTGATGGGTATTATTATGATCCGATTCTCGTAGACTATCCCCAATTTGCAGGCGATGATTGGGATAGTGATTACGATAGCAAGGCGGAAATATTTGCCACAAATATATCAGATGAACCCCAAAGGCTTGAATTCCGTCTGCAGTATGTGACGCCTGCGGTGGAAGTATTCAATGCTAACGAAGCTCTTGGAGACGTTACTGTATGTTTCTTCAGTCAAAATGGGGAAGCTAATTGTCTTCCCAATCCATTTGATTTTAGCAGTGAGATGCCTCAAGAGGCTATCAGTGCTGAGGAATATATGAGAATGGATGTTGAGCACTTAGGTTTCAAGGATCTTACTCCAGTCACTGTAAAACTTGAGATGAGGGTGATGGACGAAGACAAAGAGATAGCCAATGCTTATATTTTTGTAAACTTCACTAATAAGACAGATATTACAATGGCTGTAGAAGGAATTCAAGCAGAATCATCCTCAGAATTCTATACAATCCAAGGTGTGCGTGTTGCAGAACCTCAGAAAGGACAAATCTACATAGAGCGTAAAGGATCTAAAGTTTCAAAGCGTATCTTCTAATATTAAAATATAATAGTAAAACGCCGTCGAAATATTATTCTGACGGCGTTTGTTTTTGTTAGGAGAAGATTACTATCCCTACATTAGTGTCAAAAATGAAAATTAATCAATTGAAATGATTCATAGCGAAAGCCGGTCCTGACAGACAGTAAGCAGAGACGCAGTCTGCAGCCTTGTCAAGGATAGCCGGGAGATCCTTTCGTTCCTCTGGCGTAAAAACTCCAAGAACATAGTCAATCTGATGACCACGAGTGAACTCATTGCCAACTCCTATCCTCAGACGAGCATAATTGGAGTTGCCTAATTCCGAAGCAATGTTCTTCAGACCGTTATGACCTCCGTCTGATCCACGTTGCTTCAATCGTATAGAACCGAAAGGAAGCGCGAGATCATCAACTACAATAAGAAGATTTTCTAATGGAAGTTTCTCCTGATTCATCCAATAGCGTACGGCGACACCACTTAGGTTCATAAATGTTGAGGGCTTGAGAAGCATCAGCTCGCAATTCTTAATCTTCACTGTTGTCATATCACCATAACGACAGGATTTCCATGTTGCACCTGCTCTATCAGCAAGCACATCCACTACCATAAACCCTGCATTGTGGCGTGTGCCTACATAGTCAGGTCCGATATTTCCAAGTCCTACAATAAGAAACTTTTTCATAGCAGTAATATTTTCAGAGTCATTCTTCTGACTTTGATTGTCATGATGAAAGAGACTCATAATATAATCCCAAAAACTCATAGCTTTAGAGTGAGGGGCTAATTGTTAAAATAAAGGCGATATGGTGTTGCCATATCGCCCGAAAATATTTGTCGGCAATCGTGATTACTCTGCTTTTGCAGCAGCACCACGAGCAGCTCTTGTAAGCTGAACTGCACAAACGACAGCATTCTTTGCATTCATCAGTTCGAGACCTTCGAAGTGGAGGTCGCCAACTGCGAGAGACTTGCCAAGACCAAGGTGGTCAACATTGACAACGAGCTGTTCGGGGATTTCGTTATAGAGAGCTTTAACTTTAAGCTTACGCATAGAGAGCTGGAGCTTACCACCGGCTTTCACACCTTCAGCGTGACCTTCGATCTTAACAGGTACTTCCATGATGATTGGCTTGTCGGGATAAACTTCGAGGAAGTCGATGTGGAGGACAGTATCCTTGACAGGCTGGAAAGCCAGATCTTTCATAACTGCCTTACGTACTTTTCCATTGAGTTCGAGGTCAATTTCGAAAATGTCAGGAGTGAAGATGAGCTTACGCACGTCTTCAGATGTCACTGTGATGTCGGTAGTAATCATACCGCGCTTTGCATCAAGTTCTACGAGTTTCTCACCCGGCTCAAGAGCACCTGTATAGGGGAGTTCTACGATTTTGCCACCGTTAAGCACAGCGGGAATTTTTCCTTCTTTGCGGATGGCTTTCACAGCCTTTTTGCCGAGATCTTGACGTGCCTCAGCCTTGAGATTGAATTTCTTCATTTTTTTTGATGTGTTACTAAAAATATTGAATATTTCCCATCACACTGTGGGTCCGGCTCATGGCATTCACGATGCCTTTCAGCCGCCCTTTATTGCTTTTGGGCTTTTCAGACTGCAAAATTACAAAAAATATTTGTATTTGCCAAAATATTTTTATGTTGTTTTGAATTTTATGCACTACTCGTAAGGTTATCGCCAACAGATAGTTTTGAATTGGCAATAATTGCACGATGTGAAATTATTAGGAGGACTAAATGGTGTTTCAGGGTCAAAGATCTGAATGAGGGTATGCTCCAGGTTGCTGAGAAATTCTTCATTCATTTCTTTGTGATTTTGTTGAATAGTATCTCCTATTTTGGGATATGTGTGTTGACCGGACTTCAATGAATTGATATCATAAAGTTCAAGCACGAGTGGAAGATGTGGCAGTCCATTTCCTTTACTGAAGAGATCAAGCAATGGGCGAGGTGCATCTTTTTTTAGATTTTTATTTGGAAGCGCATCAAACAGGTTGGCATATAGCCAGAGCTGAAGCAGATTCCTTCCTTTGGCATCACCTTCGAAGACACTCTGCATTGATTCTGTTTGGACATGCACAGCTCCTGTCTTGTAGTCAACTACTCTGAGAGCTTCACTTTCAGGTCCATTTACTTTATCAAGACGGTCGATAGCAAAGCGCATGTTGATCGGCTCTCCTTCCAGCATCTTTAGGCTAACATTGCCTTCGATTTCCACACCATAAAGGAGGAATGGCGCCTGACTCAGGTCAAAATCAAGAATGTTTAACACTTGCTTTATAAGCACTTTTGCAACGAAAGCTACAGATCCTCGCAATGGAGTGTCGAGTTTGTCTTCTTTTCTGTGGAAATGATATTTATTTATCCCATATCTGATAAGTCGCTCTATTTCAGTTCTATTCTTTTTCTTGGCATTAATGAGCTTAGCATCAATAATCTCCGGGTGGTCGAGATAGTATCCTTGCTTGTCTTCAGGCAGATAAATGTTTTGCATCACATAGTGCAGTATCGTGCCCTGTGTGATGGCATCGATATAGTCTACAGATTCTTCATCAGTGTGAATTCTAAGGAGATGCTCGAAGTAAAAACGTATCTGACAGTCGGCATATCGTGTCAGCGCTGTTGCCGATAGGTTTCTTCCTTGTTTGCTGGAATCTCGATAAGCAGAGAGAAGCTCCATAATTTCTTGGTTCTTCTCAATTGGAGAGGGTTTTAGATCTGACTTTGATATGTCAAAAGATCGAGACTCAAGTTTAAGCGTTTCTTTTGCATATAGATATTGAAGCTGTAAGACGTAGCGGGAGATGTCGCCACTCCTTGCTCCTTCAGAAGAGCGGGCATCATAAAGGAGCACTACTTCTTTAGCACGTGCTATCATGCGGAAGAAATAATATGCAAATATTGACTCCGAGTAATTGATAGGAGGAAGACCGTAGGCTTTGCGCAGTGAATCTGAAATGAATGTGCGGACTCTCCGACGAGCCGGAAGTATCCTTTCGTTGAGCGACGGGATAATGATACGGTTGAAATCGAGAGCACGAGTCTCAAGCATACCCATCACTTGGAGCCCTCTTAAGGGTTGACCTTCGAATGTCACAATCTCACCTGAAATAAGGCGTTCCGAGAGAGCAAGGAAGGTGCGCCATTGCATGGAAATCTCATATTCTTGCACAGTGGCAAGAAGTTGCTTGAGTAGCAATCGATAGACTTCAATATTAGCAACATCCACATTTTCTTTCAATATCTTCATGTCGTCATTCGATATGGACTCAGATGCCTTCCCTAAAATAGCATCAAGCCACATGACGACTTGTGCGGGTGTGGAGTCGTCTGATAGAGGTGCAAGAAGTTCAGACATCTCTTTTGATATTCCCCTGACCTCCTGGATATTGACAATGGAATGATGGTGTTTTTTTATCCATTCTTTCACTTTTGAGACTGCATCTCCAAAAAGAGAGTGGCTGAAAGGGTGAGAAAGCACCAATTCAAGATCTTTAAAGTAGTAGCCTACGTAATTGCCGGATTTTCTACGGCTACTTTGTAGGCGTTTTAAAAGCGACACAAAAGTGGCTGCCCCTGAAAGTTTCAATGGATAGCCCATTGTTAAGTTGACATCCTGAATGTTGTCTGGCAGAGAATAGAGAATAGGAATGAGCAGGCTTTCATCAGGAAGCACTACGGCTACTTTCGCATCGTCGAATTCAGATTCATCAATGCGTTTTCCTATCTTCTCAATCTCATCGCAAGCTACCTTCGCCTGAAGAGTATTGGAAGGCACGGCTATCACCTTTATATTGCCAGGCATTTCATTTACTGCAGACATTGACAAGTAAGGTGATGCCCACTCCGGTGATGGCCAACGCTTCATATTGCGCAGCACGTATCTTCCTGCTCCGGAAGTCATGTCGTTGATTACCGGTCCAGGAGTGTCCCAGAAGAAATCTGCAAACGGCTCATCCAAATCTTCGGTTCTATAAGATGCAAGAGCATCAAATATTCGGCTTTCCGAATGAGTAAGTGCATTGAAACCAATGAAAATTATTTTCTTGGCAGTAACGGAATCCGGTATTTCTTCTTCCAAAATATCGGCTGCAAGTCTGTAGGCTCCGCCTGATGAAATTAGTCCCCTCAGATCCAAAGACTCCTTAAAGGCATGATAGAGTGGAGCCATAGTTTGCCAAATAGGCAGGAATTTCTTGTGGAGCTCATTGTCTATATTGTCGTTGAAATTTTTCCAAAAACCGGTGGCTACATCCGCAGGGTCGTAAACTTGTCCGAAAAACTCCTCCATTACTTTCAGCTGCTCTTCGGTTAAGAAGTTGGAACTGATTTCCTTGAGATCCTTTACATTTTTGAAGATTTCTTCAGGATCAATGTCTTGCATGTCAACTTCGTTGAAGTCGGAGAGGGCAGTTTCTCCCCAACGGCGAAATCGGTCGAATTCCTGAATGTTTTTTACCCCCATTCTTTTTTGAAGCTCCATATATGCTTTATACATTATGAATAGGAGTTCAATGCGACTTGCCACGACTTTCCCTGACACTTTCTCCACAAATTCTGACATTGTAGTGACTTCCGGAAGAATGTTGACATTTCCTTTAAGAGAATTCGTCAAATTCTTGAGAAAGAAAGTACAAGCTCGGCGACTTGGAAACACAAAAGTATATTCAGAAAGATCTGTGTCAAGGTCAGAATATGCTTGCGCTATAGATTCAAGAAATGGAATAGACATTGTTGATTTCGTATTTTTTGTGCAAACTTAATAAAAAAATTTGGTACTACCTTATTTTTTTTGTAAATTTGCAATAAATCTGGCGGGATAAAGCCAACTACCTAAAATTGAAATGAAATTTTCAGACATAACCGGACATAAATCAACGATTGACTCGCTTCGCGATCTTGTCGATACAGACCGCCTTCCCCACGCAATTCTAATGGGAGGTCAGGAAGGAATCGGCAAGATGCGTGTAGCCAGAGCCTTCGTCAGCTATCTTTATTGTCTTGACAAAAAGAATGGCGACAGTTGCGGCAAGTGTCCGGCATGTCTGCAGAATGCGCATCACAATAATCCGGATGTTCATTATATTTTCCCAAGAACCGGAGCAAATACAAAAAGTACAGAAAGTTTTCTTCCCCAGTGGTATGAATTTCTCGACAAAAACTCATTTATGTCGAAAGAAGAATGGGCGAGGGCTATTGATGCCGGAAATACAGTACCTGTGATCTATCGCAGCGATGCTACTGAGATATCTCGGACGGCTGCTCTATCAAGTTTCGCATATCGATATAAGACATACGTAATATGGATGCCCGAGAGGATGCAACCGCAATGTGCCAACGCGCTTCTGAAGCTTCTTGAGGAACCATTTCCTGACACCATCTTCCTCCTTGTCAGCAATGCACCGGATAATCTTCTTCCGACTATCTTCTCAAGAACACAGAGATTTAATCTCAAGCCACTCAAAGATGAGGAAGTATGCAGTATTCTGGTTTCTGAAGGAATTCCTTATCAGGAAGCTCAAGAAATTGCTGCTCTCTCAGAAGGAAATATGATTAAGGCATTTGACATTGCGGGAGAAGGAGGCGAGATAAAAGAATTTTCTGCCCTTTTCATGCAGATGATGCGTCTTGCATACGCACGCAATGCCGGCGGCCTGCGTATGCTAAGCGATTCTATTGCTGCTATGGGCAGGGAGAAGACGGCTCGATATCTTGCTTATTGTGCTCGGTTGACACGCGAAAATTTTATCTACAATCTTAAAAATCCTGAACTCAACTCGATGACACGAGGTGAGGAACAGTTTAGTGTTCGCTTTTCTCCATTCATCAACCATAAGAATGTAGAGCGTCTGATTGCAGAGATACAGCGTGCTCACGATGATATACTTAGAAATGCAAATGGAAAGCTCGTAATGTTCGACTTTATGCTGAAGGTTATGTTGCAATTAAGAAAATAGATAATAAAACCAATAACTTATATAAAACCCAATAAAATGAAACCAACTTTGTTTATCCTCGCAGCAGGAATGGGAAGCCGCTATGGTGGCCTAAAGCAACTTGACTCTCTTGGTCCTTCCGGCGAGACTATAATGGATTACAGCGTTTATGACGCTCTCCGTGCCGGCTTTGGCAAGATTGTATTCGTGATCCGTCACGATTTTGAGCAGGATTTCCGCGACAAGGTAATCTCTAAATATGAAGGTCATGTTCCTGTAGAAGTAGTATTCCAAGATATTCACGATCTTCCGGAAGGATTTTCTGTTCCTGAAGGTCGTCAAAAACCGTGGGGTACAAACCATGCTGTGCTCATGGCAAAGGATGTAATCAAAGAACCCTTCGTAGTCATCAACGCTGATGACTATTACGGACCGGAAAGTTTCCAGCTTGCAGCTGAAACTCTTAAGGATCTTGAAGGAAAGACCGGAGAATATTGCATGATCGGTTTCAAAATTGAAAACACCCTTAGTGAAAACGGTGGTGTAAGCCGAGGCCTTTGCGAAGTTAACGAAGAAGGCTATCTGACAGGCGTTAAGGAATGTCACGGCATACAGCGCAAGGGAGAAGGCCTTATCCATATTGAGGATGAAGTAGAAAAACCATTCCCGGCAGGTAGCAGCGTCAGCATGAATATGTGGGGCTTTACTCCCGACTATTTCGGCTACAGCGAAAAGGCTTTTGTAAAGTTCCTTTCTGAGCATGGCAATGAACTCAAATCTGAATTCTATATCCCGACTGTTGTCAATGATCTCATACAGAATGGTGAAGCTACACTCAAGGTGGTGCAGACTCCTTCAAAATGGTTTGGCGTGACTTTCGCTGCCGACCGTCAGGCAACTGTGGATCAGTTTAAAGCCCTCGTAGACGCCGGCGTATATCCTTCACCTCTTTTTTCTAAATAAGACATGGCTATAAAGATTTTGGTCACAGGTGGCACAGGATATATTGGTAGCCACACTGTAGTAGAGCTGCAACAAGCAGGTTATGAAGTGGTCATAATTGATAACCTTTCCAATTCTAACCGTGATGTGTTAAAAGGCATTGAAGCTATTACAGGTATTTCTCCGGTCTTCGTAGAAGGAGATTGCACTGATCTTGAGACACTCAAAAAGCTTTTCGAACAGAATCCGGGTATCAAAGGAATTATCAATTTTGCTGCGTCAAAAGCAGTAGGAGAGAGCGTGCAGAAGCCACTCCTATATTATAGGAATAACCTCAATACTCTTATCAATCTTCTTGAATGCATGCCTCAGTATGGAGTGAAGGGAATAGTATTCTCAAGTAGCTGCACTGTATATGGAGAGCCTGACGTGAATCCTATAGATGAGACTGCACCTATCAAGCCGGCAACCTCTCCGTACGGCAACACCAAGCAGATATCAGAAGAAATCATTACTGATTATATCCACAGTGGCGCTCCTATAAAGAGTATTATTCTTCGCTACTTTAATCCTATAGGTGCGCATCCAAGTGCAAAGATCGGTGAACTTCCTCTTGGTGTTCCACAAAATCTTGTGCCTTATCTGACACAGGCTGCAGCCGGTATACGTAAAGAACTTACTGTATTCGGAAATGACTATAACACTCCTGATGGAAGCTGCATCCGCGACTATATTGACGTAGTTGACCTTGCAAAAGCTCACGTTGTGGCTATGCGTCGTATGCTTGACGGCGAAGATACTGACAATATTGAGATTTTCAATCTTGGCACCGGCCGTGGAGTATCTGTGTTGGAACTTATCAATGAATTTGAAAAAGCAACCGGCGTTCCCGTGCCACACAAGATAGGAGGAAGGCGAGAAGGTGATATCGAGAAGATATGGGCAATTCCTGATAAAGCCAACAATGTGCTTGGCTGGAAAGCAGAAGTCCCTGTAGGAGAGACACTCGCTAATGCATGGAGATGGCAGTGTTCGCTTCAGAAATGATTGTAAAACTTCTAATAATTATAGAATAGGAAATGACCATAAATTATTTATGGTCATTTTTAATTCTATTTTTTATTCAATTTGTTTGATTGTTTTGATTAATTTTCTTAATTTTGCAGTCATATTTAAAAACAACTTACAATAGGCGTAAATAATAACAACAATAATATTAAGCAAATGAAAAGACAGACTCTTGTTTATGGCGTTTTGTCGTTAACTGCAGTAGCTTCTATAACAAGTTGCGTAGATGACAAATACGACCTTTCTGACATTGATACGACATCTCGTTTCACTGTCGACAATCTAACTGTTCCAGTTCCCCTTTCAGAGATTAAGCTCGAAAATGTCATTAATCTTGATGATAATGAAAACATCGAGAAAGTCATAGACAAAGATGGTAATGAATATTATGCTATTGTCAAAGGTGGAGAAATTGCTACTTCTGAATTAAGTATTGATGGAATTCATGTTGCTCAGCCATCGTTCTCTCCATCTATCTTCTCAGTTGATCTACCGGTGCCGGGTGGCATAGTTCTCCCAGGCGTGGCTATTGATCTCCCTGCCATCGATCTTCCGCACGTAGATCTTCAATCATACGAGTTTGGCATGAATAATGTAGATAAAGCTCTTATAAAGCTTAAGGATGTCCATACAAAAAATCCTATTAAGATTCAGGTAGTATTGACAGTTCCCTCAGTACTCATAAATGCTAAATCTTCAATAGCATTTCAGAATATCAAGCTTCAGCTTCCTTGGGGTATGATTTCAAGCAATCCCAATTATGATAAAGAAACAGGTATGCTGATTATTAACGAATTGGCAGTTGACCAGAATGGAAAGGCTACACTTGATTTTGAGGCTAACGGACTTGATTTAGGAAATAAAGGAACAGTTGTCGATGGTTATCTTGGCATCTCAGGAATGGTAGGTATCGATGCAGCACAGATAAAAATATCTGTGGCAGATATTGAAATTCCTTCAAGTATTGATATCAAGGCAGAATATTCTGTATCTTCCTTCGATATTTCAAGCTTTAGCGGCACCATCAACTATGAAATGGATGATATAGATATTGATCCTATTTCTCTTAGCGGTCTACCCGATTTTCTTGACAGTCCTGAGACTGACATAGTTATTGCTAATCCGCAGATTCTTGTCAGCATCAATAATCCGGTAGGAAAATACGGTCTCACCGGTTCCGGTATGATTAGACTCACTTCAAAGTTCAAGAATGGAGAATCGATCAATTATGATAGTGATGAATTCTTTATTGCAGGAGATCACACAGATCTTGCATTCTGCACACCTAAGACCGGATATACAGATGTAAAGTTTGACGGTCTCCGTAAAGTGCTTTCAAGCGATGGAGTAGGTTTGCCCGAAGAAGTTAAAGTAAATATTCAGAATATTAGCTTTGCAGGAGATGTGACTGATTTCCCACTTGGTGACAATATTGGAACAGCAGATGGTAGCTACGAATTCAGTGCTCCTCTCGGTTTTGGCGAAGGTTCAAAAGTAGTATATGAGACCACTGAAGATGGCTGGGGTAGCGACGATCTTGATGACGTAAATATCACCAAGATTCATTTGAAAGCTATTTGCTCTACAAATCTTCCTGTAAGTGTTCAATTGACAGTTGTTCCTGTTGACAAAAACGGTAATGAGATACGTGTAAAAGAAAACAGTGGCCTATTTAGTGTTCCAGCGAAAGCTAATAACGTTCCAGTTGAGCTTTTGATTGAAAGTGTCAATGGACCAATCAAGGATTTTGACGGCGTTAAGTTTAGAGCTGTTGTAAATCAGGACAGTGCTGACAATGTTGATGCACTTGGCCCAGACCTTTATATCAACCTTGGCGATGTACGCGTGACCGTAGACGGATATTACGAAACAGAATTCTAACCCTCAGCAATAAACAACGATGAACATCATAAATAAAAAAATTATAGCTCTTTCCTTCGCTGCAGCTTCTGTAATGACAATGTCTGCTCAAGAGGCTGCTACAGGATACTTCATGGAAAACTACAACATGAAGTGGCAGATGAACCCCGCAATGGGCAATCGCAACGGATATGTCGGATTCCCGGCTTTAGGCAATATTAATGTTGGTGTGAATGGCAATATTAGTGCTACAGACCTTGTGTATCCTCTGAATGGCAAAACAGTGTTGTTTACCAATCCCGGAATCTCCGCTGAAGAAGTGCTTGGAAATCTTCATAATACCAATCGTCTTAATCAAAGCTTGAATCTTAACATCATTCAATTCGGATTCAAAGCTTTTGGTGGCTACAACAACCTTGCTATCAATGTTAAGGAAAATGCAAGCTTCGATCTTCCCAAAAGCATATTTTCACTTTTGAAAGAAGGTATCGGAAATAAAACATACGACATCACTGATCTTCGTGCTAAAGCAACCGCTTACGCAGAAATAGCACTTAACCACTCTCGTGAGATTAAGCAAGTGCCGGGTCTTCGTGCAGGTATCAGTGCGAAGTTCCTTCTTCCGGTAGCTTTTGCTGAGGCAAATTTCAATGAACTCCAGCTTGAACTTGGCGAAAACAACTGGAAAGCTCGTTCAAATGCTCAATTACGCATCGGTATGGACGGCTTAAAATATGAGACTGACGTAAATGACCGCACCCACAACCGCTATGTAAGCGGTGTCAACACTGACGACATGAAATTTGGAGTAAACGGTTTTGGTTTTGCTGTTGATCTTGGTGCGACATACGAATGGAAAGACTTTACTTTCTCTCTTGCATTCACAGATCTTGGTGCGCTTAATTTTAGCAAAGTGCAGGAAGCTTCTACCAATGGCACTAAGTCTTTCGAGCTTGAAGGTCATAAAATTGGAATCGGTGACGATGGTGAGGCTTGGGATAAAATCGTAGATGATTTGTCTCCGCTTTATGAACTTGAAGACAATGGCACCATCTCTTCTTCCGTTGCAGTTCAAGGTAAGATGCGTGTAGGTGTTGACTACAAGTTCCCTTACTACAACAAGCTTCACTTTGGACTGATGAACACTACAAACTTCAGCTCAATTTTCCCTTCCACAGAGTTCCGTGTATCAGCCAACGTTGAGCCTGTTAAGGGTGTAGCTGCTTCTGTAAGTGCAGCTGCTGGAACATACGGTGCAAACTATGGCTTCCTTCTTAGCCTCGGTAACAAGGGATTCAATTTCCTGATAGGTATGGACTATGCAGCAATGAAGATGGATAAGAATCATATTCCTCTGTCCACCAACTGTGATTTCCACATGGGTATAAACTTCCCATTCTGATCAGGTCAATAGATTTATATCCTGAATATTCGGCTTCGCAATAATGCGGAGCCGTTTTTTTATCTATTTGCAACCCGGTTTCACTGATTTTTTTGTAATTTTGCATTGTATTTAGAAGTGCTGTTATCATGAAAAGAAAATTCATAAAAATATCAATGCTGATCTGCTCGGCTCTTGTCATTAATTCCGCAAATTTTGGATGTGGAAAAAGTCATACGGAAACGGAAACTGCCGATGAACATCATGATCACGACGGACATGATCATGAAAGCGAAGGGCATGACCATTATGAAGAGGATGAGCATGATCATGGCCATTCTGATGGTGAGGGGCATGAGGGTCATGACCATAGCGGTCTAATCGAGATGAATGAGCATACTATGCATAGATTCGGAGTGCAGACAGAAAAAATCAATCCTTCGGATTTTGCAGAGGTGACTTTGGTATCAGGCCGGATAGAGGCTAAAGCTTCGGATGAAGGTGTAGCTACAGCTACCCGCAATGGCATACTTACACTTTCTCCTAATATCAATACCGGAGTAAGAGTCAATGCAGGTAGCGCCATAGGGTCAATTTCTGCGTCAAATGTACAAGGAGGAGACCCTACAGTGCAAGCCATAGCTGTCAGGAATGCTGCCAAACGTGAGCTTGATCGTCTTAAGCCTTTGCATGATGATGGCATCGTCAGCACTGAAGAATATAATAATGCACTTAAGGCATACGAGGAAGCCGATGCTGCTGTGAAGACATCGAAGCAGGGAAGTGCAAGTGTGACTTCACCAAAGTCGGGCGTGATAACCCAACTATTGGCAAAAACCGGAGAATATGTTGAGATAGGACAGAGAATAGCTGTCGTAAGTGGCAACACAAGTCTTACTCTAAGGGCAGACGTGCCTGAGAAATATATCGGTCGGCTTCCGGGAATTACATCTGCTAATTTCCGTCCGGCCTCTTCCGATCAAATACTTGATCTTGACGAACTGAATGGAAAGTTGATTTCAAATTCTGGGTCATCGGTATCAGAATCTGGATACATACCGGTCTATTTTTCATTCAGCAATAACGGTGCGGTTGCTCCGGGTGCTTTTGCAGAGATATATTTGAAGTCTGGTGTTCGTCATGATGTGATCTCTGTGCCCAAGGATGCCATTGTGGAAATCAACGGCAATAAATGTGTCTACGCTTCTCATGGTGAAGATCATTTTATCAAGCATATTGTGACTCTCGGAGCTTCCGATGGAAAAAGGGTAGAGGTGCTTTCAGGTCTTGATGCAGGAGAAGAAGTCGTAGTGAAAGGAGCGCAAGCTGTCAGAATGGCTGAGACTTCAGCCACAGCAGTTCCGGGTCATACTCATAATCATTAAAAGCTACTGTCATGCTGAATAAAATTATCAATTGGTCTCTGACCAACAGGCTGATCGTGCTTTTGGCTGTCTGCGCCACGATAATAGCAGGTCTATTCGTGCTTGTCCGCACTGAGATAGATATATTTCCTGACCTCAACGCCCCTACAGTGGCGATTATGACTGAGGCTGCCGGACTCGCTCCGGAGGAAGTGGAAAAATCAGTGACTTATCCTATAGAGACGGCAGTCAATGGAGCATCCGGAGTGAGAAGGGTGCGTTCAAGTTCCGCTACAGGATTTTCAGTAGTATGGGTAGAATTTGATTGGAATACGGATGCTTATAAGGCCCGTCAGACAGTAAGTGAGCGACTTTCCGGTATCGAAGGAAGCCTTCCTGCAAATGTAGGTAATCCTGTCATGGGTCCGCAGTCATCAATACTTGGTGAGATCATGATTATCGGTCTTACATCAGACAGCATATCACAAGGAGAGCTTCGCAGTGTGGCTGACCGCACCATACGTCCGCGTCTCCTTTCACTTGCCGGGGTCAGCCAAGTTTCAGTGATCGGTGGCGAGGAACTTGAATACCAGATTCTGCTAAGTCCGGAAAAGATGCGTCATTACGGTGTTTCGCTTTCCGACGTAGTGGATGCTACGGAGAATATGAATGTCAATGTTTCCGGAGGCGTTACATACGAGTACGGCAATGAATATTTGATAAAGGGTGTAGTCGCTACCACTGATGCTTCAGAGATCGCGGATGCTGCGGTCAAGAATGAATCGGGACAATCCTTTAAGATAGGGGATATAGCAGAAGTAAAAGTAGGTCCTAAAACACCGAAAATTGGTACTGCAACATTGCGGACTAAGCCGGCAGTGCTGGTAACTGTCACGAAGCAACCAGCTGTCGGATCGATAGAACTTACCAAAGAAATTAATAAGGAATTAGAAAATCTCAGCAACTCTCTTCCCTCAGGAATAGAAGTTGATACTCAAATCTTCAACCAAAGCCAGTTTATCCAGACCTCTGTAAGCAATTTGCAGCAGTCATTGCTTGAGGGAGCATTGTTTGTGATAATCGTACTGTTCTTTTTCCTGATGAATCTGAGGACTACTGTTATTTCAGTTGTGGCAATTCCACTATCGATTCTCATTACTGTGATTGCCCTTTATTATATGGGTTTCACTATCAATACGATGACTCTCGGTGGCATTGCAATTGCAATTGGTTCGCTCGTAGATGATGCAATTGTAGATGTTGAGAATGTCTACAAGCGACTCAGAGAAAACAGAATGAAAAGTGGAGATGAGCGTCTGCCAATTATAAAGGTAGTATATGAAGCTTCTCGCGAAGTCCGTAAGCCTATTCTTAATTCTACTCTCATCATAGTAGCATCATTTATTCCTTTATTCTTCCTAAGTGGAATAGAAGGACGGCTATTGAAACCTCTTGGCATTGCATTTATCGTGGCTCTTGCAGCATCTACAGTTGTAGCTCTCACCCTTACACCGGTATTATGCAGTTATCTTCTTGCTGGAGATAAAAAGAAGGAGGCAAAAGAGTTGGATAAAGAGCCAAAGACTGCTTTATGGCTTCGTGAGCATTATTCTAATCTCCTTGATAAAGTGCTCTTGCGTCCACGTCCATGGCTTATAGGAGTCTCTGCACTTTTTGTCATTGCAGTCGCTGTTTTCTTTACATTGGGCAGAAGTTTCCTTCCCGGATTCAATGAAGGAAGCTTTACCATCAATGTCAGCGCAATGCCCGGTATATCTCTCGAACAGAGCGACAGCATGGGTATTGCTGCAGAGCGTATCATTATGTCAGTTCCGGAAGTGAGAAATGTGGCTCGTAAGACAGGACGTGCCGAACTTGATGAGCATGCACTTGGCGTAAATACTTCAGAAATGGAAGTCCCATATATCCTTGACAAGGGGAGGAAAAAGAATGAAGTGGTAAGGGAACTACGCGAAAAACTTTCGGAATTGCCGGGAGTGAATGTTGAGATTGGTCAACCTATATCACATCGTATAGATGCAATGCTGAGCGGAGCACAAGCACAAATCGCAGTTAAGATCTTCGGCTATGACCTTGACAAACTCTACACGATAGGTCAGCAGATCGGATCAGAAATGAAGGAAGTGTCTGGAGTGGTAGATGTCAATGTGGAGCAGCAAATTTCCCGTCCGCAACTTGATATCGTGCCAAGGCGAGAGATGCTTTCCAAATACGGGATTACAATTCCTGAGTTTGCGAGATATGTTCAGATGGCTATTGGTGGTGACGTGGTCAGTCAGGTGTTTGTAGGCAATCGTCCTTACGATCTCACTGTGAAGGTGGAAGATACTAAACGCGATACAAAGGAGCGAATTGAAGATTTGATGATTGACAGCAATGTCGGTATGATTCCTCTTTCATACGTCGCTGATGTGAAAGTGGGTAGTGGTCCTAACACTATCAATAGGGAAAATGTCAGCCGATTGCTTACTGTTTCTGCAAATGTTGATGGGCGAGACCTTAAAAGTGCTGTCGATGAGATAAAGAAGACAATAGCAGAACATGTGGAGCTTCCGGAGGGTTACTTCGTGACATACGGCGGACAATTTGAAAATGAAGAGGCTGCGTCACGAATGCTTTCTTTGACATCAATTCTTGCTTTGGTAGTAATATTCTTCTTGATTTATTCGGAGTTCAAAAGCGTGGCAGAATCTCTTACAATTCTTGTGAACATGCCTTTGGCTCTCATCGGCGGAGTTCTCATATTGAGGTTCACCACTGGAGATTTAAATATTCCGGCAATCATTGGTTTTATTTCCCTAATGGGTATTTCAACCCGCAATGGAATGCTTTTAATCTCTCGCTATAACCGTCTGCGCTCGGAAGGAATGGGGATAATGGAGACTGTGAAAAAAGGTTCCGCTGATCGTCTGCTTCCCATCATAATGACAGCCCTGACATCAGCATTGGCTCTTGTGCCGATAGCAGTACGAGGGGGAGAACCCGGCAATGAAATTCAGTCACCTCTTGCCATCGTTATCCTTGGAGGTTTGATAAGCAGCACGTTGTTGAACATTTTTATCGTGCCGGTGTTGTACAAATGGATTCATCAACGTAAAGAAAAGAAATCTACGGTTGCATAAGTCAGTATAAACTATACTACTAAACATGAATAAAAGATATTATTTAGCAATAGTTCCGGCACTCTTATCGAGTGCCGGAGTTTATGCCATCACTCCTCAAGAAGCGGCTAATTCCATTCTTAGCCGCAATGGCGATCGACTTCAGATAGCGGTAGAGCAAAATGCAAAAGACCTTGAAACCCGTACGCTTGCCAACGCGCCTGATCCGAGTCTGGAGGGTGATTATATGGTAATGCCTGAGGGGGTTGATAATCGTTGGAATGTGGCAATAGGATATGAGATGGAATGGCCCGGCGTATATAAATCGCGTCGAGAGTTGGGGAAAGCTATGCGAAATGCAAATGCCGCGGAGGCAGATGCCGGAGTATACAACAAATATATTGAGATTCTAAAAGAGATTGGCACGTATCTATATGCTGAGCGCCGCATAGCAATGATGCGTCATATTCAGTCTGCTACAGACTCCCTTTATAATGCAGCGGTTAAAGCCACCAAGGGTGGGCAAATGTCACGCCTTAATTTATCGAAGATAACTTTGGAGCAAGGGCGTGTCAATACACTGATTGCAAATCTGGAAGCGGAAAAAAACGGAAGTGAGGGAAATCTTAAGACTCTCAATGGAGGTTATGATTGTGGGGCTCTCCTGAGGAGTATAGACCGCGAATGGGTGATGACTCCTACACATTCATTAGAAGAGTATCTGGAAGAAGCAAGGACGAATCCTGAGCTGAAGAAAGCTATTTCTGAATTGGAAGTTGCTGAGCGAAACATTGGTGTGGCTAAAGCAGAGGGATTGCCAAATATCTCAATAGGCTATCATCACGATTTTGAGGATGCAATGCATTTTAATGGTGCTACCCTTGGCGTTTCTATACCATTGTTTGCCAATAGGGGCAAGGTTAAGGCAGCGCAGGCTGCAAAGGCTGTAGCGGAGTATCAGGTCACTGTGACAAATGATAAGGTGGAATCAGAGATAACGGCTCTGTATGAAGAAGTACAACTTATCGATCAGGCTTTGAAAGTGCCTATGGAGGTGTTTGCGTCTACAGATTATAATACTCTTCTTTTGAAGGCGTATCGAGGAGGAGAACTTTCATTGACCGATTATCTTCAAGAGCGGTCATGGTTTAGCGAGGCACATCTCGATCTTCTCGAACTCCAATATCAGCGTGAGCAGCGCATGTGGCTATTGTCGCTCTTATGCAAATAAGGGCTTGAAATAATAAAGAAAGTTGCTATCGCATACAGCTGAAAATAAGCTTTAAGGCGACCATAGAATCAGCCGTGATGGAATTTTTTAGGTCATCAGGAGTGTTAAAATGGGGTAAAAATGCCCATTTTAACACTCCTGATGGAAATTTTTGGGAATTTCAGCGTTTTTCAGCTTCCAAGACTTTGATGAATTCATATATGTTTGATGATGGATTTGTAGGCCAAACCATTTTCTCTGCCTTTAAACTTGCTGCATCCTTATTAGCCAGCAAATGCAATTGCTGATCCATTGTCAACTTACCTTTCATATATGCTTTCCATACTTGATGGCTTGACATAAGCTCCTTAAGTATTGAATCCGGTTGAACATACCTACGATGGTTCTTCGAATGCAGCATATACCACAATTCTATTGATGGATTAGATAATATGGTTGTGCCGGGAAGACTCATAAGTTTCTCCACAATGCAATCCACGTCAGCATCATATATGAAGAAGACCTGACAATCGTCATTTCTGGTAAGACCCAGTTCCTTCAAATATTGGTTTACGAGTCGTAAAGATACTGCATTTCCACTTACTTTTGTCTTAATTGTGATTGGAAGTCTATAATGCCGCTTTAATAGATTGACGTATTCCTCCTCCGTCTCTCCTTCACATACAACAAGAAACACTTTATGAGGTTTGCGAGTCTTCTTATACCTTCGTTCTCTCATAACTGATCTAAATGCCGGAAATCAAAGATTTAATATTCCCAATATATGGCACTCCATCGAAGCGTCCCTGCAAATATGCCGCCCTGAGATCCGGAATACGCTCTATTCCATCATAGTCTGAGAGAGGTATGAATTCAGAATTCCCGTTGGTATGTTTTGTGACCAACACTATCTGCTCGGGTCGCAGTTTGTTAGTGTTAAGAAGCATGGGATTGTGGCTTGTGAATATGAACTGCATGTTTTTCGTTGCCCTTATGGCATCTAATATGAATTCCGCAAGGTAAAGATGCAGTTTCAGATCAAATTCATCTAAAAATACAGTGCATCCGTCATATTGCTTCTTAAAAAGAACCATAAGAATAAAAAGAAGTCTTTTTGTGCCTTCAGATTCCTCTTTGTCGAAATCAAATGAGATAGCAGGGTCCTCTTTGTGAAAACTGAGTAGCCTCATTTGTCCGGCTACAGTTTCATCCCATCGAATGTCAATAATGTCGCTGTCACTTACCTCTAAAGCTTTCAAAAGGACGGGGCGGCACAATTCAAAATCCTCTCTTGCTATATCCGTGAGATTGAATCCATCAATCTCAGTGATTACCCTATGTAAGAAAAAATTATAGACCACTTGGGGAATTGCCCTGTTCATTGAACTTGCCCGACTAAGGAAAAGGGTCTTAGAACCGGTATTTGCTTCTATTTCTGCCGGGCGAGGAATTAATCCTTTTCCATATGAATAGGCGTTACCGGCTTCTCTAACAAAAACCTTTGCCTTCCTTCGATTGGGATAATGATAAAGACTTTCTGTCATGATCTTCCCGTCTTTAATAGAGAAGGAGTATTCATATTCCACGTCATCAACCACGAAATCTATGTAAAATTCTGATGGTTTATCTTTTTCAAATTTAAATGGTTGGAAATCGAATTTATCTCCTTCATTTGAAAGGTGTGAGTTTATAATAAGATTGCGGCAGAATGCCATTGTCTTGATAATATTAGATTTTCCGGCAGCATTTCCACCGAAAAGTCCTATTATATTGACAAATTTATCTCCATTGAAATCAATAAGGTTTTCTGTAAGTGGATCCATATTCTTATGGGATGACGAGTCAACAGTGAAGTCAAGGACCGCATCATCACGCAAAGAAAAAAAATTTTTTACCTTCAGGGCGATTACCATAATTAATCATATTATTTCGTGCAAAGATAAAAAAAATCATCTTATAATGCAAGTTTTAAGAACCCGATTATTATTGAGATGGAATTTTTTAGGTCATTAGGAGTGTTAAAATGGGGTAAAAATGCCCATTTTAACACTCCTGATGGAAATTTTTGGGAATTTCAGCGTTTCTCTGATTCCAAGATTTTGATGAATCAGACTTGTCTGATTGCTTCTGAATAAGGGTTAGTTGCTTCAGTAAAAGTAGGAGTCGAGGGCAGCCTTGACTTCGTCGGGTCCGAAGTCGGCGAAGACGATTTTACCTTCCGGGTCGATGATGAATACTCCTGAGCTTGATGCTCCATGGCGATCGAATACACGAAATTCATTGTCAAGGTCAACGAGTGTGGGCCATGGATATTGGTCTTTCTCTACGACACTTCGGAGTGCATCGGTGTTTTTAAATTCTCTTGTCAGTGCGAATACATTGAGACCTTTCTTTAGATATGGGTCGATGAATGCAGCAATCTCTTGACATTCACGTCGGCACGGAGCGCACCATGTAGCCCATAAGATTACCAGATTATAACATCCGGGTTTGAGGAAATCATAAGCCTTTACTTTTTCTCCGTCTATAGTTCTGACGTCATAATCATGATAGGTGCCTCCATATATCTGAAGACCTGAGTTTGCATTTTTAGCGATACTTTGATGAGCCGGATGTCCGGGATATTTGTCTGAATAGTATTCGTTATATGTTTTGATTTGGTTCATCAATGCATGATCATTGAATCGGAAGGATGCCAAACGATAATCAAGATCAAGCATAAAGGATATCATCGGATTCTGTGCATAGTAATCTTGTTCCCACTTATTTGTCTCATCATTCAATAATTCGTACATTTCTGAAGCTACATTCTCGTCTTCAATCTTTTCTATCTCCTCAGCTTTTGACATGAATGTTTCCATTTCAAGTTCTTTCATCCTGTCAGATGCCAGTTGTTCCTGACCTGTGGAAACAACATCAATCCTGTCGTCATGCAATGTTGCTGTTATCTCTGCACCGTCTTCGATCAGAAAATACGCAAAACGTGAAGTACTGCCATTGTTTATTAATTGAGATAAGTCTGTGATGTGATACTGCTCTATGAAATCTGTCTCGATGTCAATTTCATAGATTCCATTCTCAAGTTTTGTCCTATAAGGACTTTTTGCTGTGTCTTCTCTTGCTTTTGAAATCGCGAGTTCTGTCGGTGCAACTCCTTTAGCTGCCTTTACTGTTATGTGAGTCTTTTCCTTTGCCATTGCAGTTATTGAACTGCAAATCATTAAAGCTGAAACGGAAGATTTTACCAAAGCTGATACAGATATAGATTTTTTAGTAGCCATAAATATTTCGTTGGATGTTTGAATTCATAAATGAGTTTATGCAACTTCATATACATATTAGACGTAAGAATGTAGTAACTAGTGTTAATTTTAAAGTTAAATAATGTTAAAGTAGATAAAAAGAGCGGGCTTCCATTGAAGCTCGCTCTAAGATAGGCTAATTATGAAATTTCGATAGATTACTTGATTATAATCTTTTTATTTCCTATCAGATAGATTCCTTTCTCAAGACCTTCGGTAGCATTTGATGCTTTCACATCATTCTTGATCAATGTTCCATCCGTAGAGTAAACATTTACGATTGCGTCAGGATTCATGCTGATAATGTCGACGGCATCAGTTTCCGGTTTGTAGAATAGACGGAAGTTGTCGAAGATTGTCCAGTCGCCATCTACCATTTCAAGCTTGCGTATACCGACACGAATATCTCCTGGTTGCTCCATAATTAATTCTACATTGTTGTCGGAATACTTGTGATCATTATTGAATGCAGTTGCTGCACTATACATATTGTTAGGATAATTGCTATATTCCTCATCGTAGAGCGACATAACCGGCTTGGTGTTTTCGTTTATGTATAGTGTGGCAAGAATTTCTTCAGTACCGTCATTATGAGCAGGTTGAGCTGTCGCGGGTAGACCATATCGGTAGAATGCCTGAGCTTCAAGACGATAAGTCCCTGAAGGCATTGCCTTCAGCACTTGGTATGTGTCAAACACCCGACTAAAATGCTCTGCGACATTGTTGGAAACTGCGGTAAATGCAGTTCCGCTCCAACCCGTATTGACATTATTGTCAAAGCTTGAATTCTTCATCAGATGAGTGATGTCGATATATCCATTTTCAAGTTTTTCACCCTCTGCAAGATACTTGCCGTTTGCTGCAATGAGCATATCATGAGCAGCCGGAAGAGCTTCAAGAAGTGAAGACACGGTGCGGTTTTCAGCAAGCACTTTCTCTGTATAATCAATAGCATCATTGAATGTGGACGTAGTTCCGGTCTCCTTGGCATTTTTGGCTTGACGGAGAAGTCCTTTAACCGAGCTATAAAGCTGAAGCATATCATATTCATCTTTATCCACATAGATTACAGAACCATGCTGGAAAGCACCTGTTCCAGCAAGTCTCACTGACAATCCTGTCTTCAGACCATCATAATCCATATCTGCAACCTTATAGTTGTAATCTCCGTCGAAACGCATGAAATACATATTGTAGACATCCTCTCCAATTCTACGGATTTGAGTGGGAGCTTCTACTTGGGTAGTATTCTGGTCATCAACCTTTCCGATTTCAGTCCACTTACTTCCTGTCAGAGTAGGCGAGGTGTATTCGAAAATACCTGTAGATGCAACTCCGGCTCCGGTTCTCTTGACGAGCATGTGATATAGACCGTCATATTCATTGAATACGATGTCTGCATCGATTAGGGATACACCCGGATCCATCAAAAGTCTCGGCTGAGTGAGAGTCTTGAAATCCTTATCAGCGTATGAATAATACATTCTGTCGTAGTGGTCCCAATCATTGGATGAGAGCAGCGAGTAATAAACGAGATATGCGCCTTCTCCGTTGTTGGCAGTAGCATCCCAAATGAATTGAGGTGCCCATACGCGGTCGATCTTTGCATATTCTTCATCAGTCTTGTAGCAATCGGTTGTAGCATCGCTGTCAGAGAAAATGGTTTTTCCTTTTCTGAAATCGAAGACTGAGCTTTCCCAATGCACGAGGTCATAGCTGCGGAGAAGATCCATTCCATAATTGTTCCATTTTCCACTTTTGGCGTTGCACATATCTGTGGTCACCATAAAATATTCCTGTGAGCCTTGTCCGCGTCCGAGATAAGCATCACGCGTGCCCCCCTCGATACTTGCAAGCTCTGCAGTGTTGAATATCTCTTCTCCGTCAAGAAGTTGCTCGAATCGTTTTCCGAGTCCTTCTTTATCTCCGAGAGCCATATTGGTGATTTCCTTTCCGGAATTCATGTAAGTATAAAGGTAGCCATACCAATTATCGGCTGGAGCAAGACTTACGGGTAACTTAACAGTGCCTTCGGCACCATCAGGGAATTTTGCAATGACTGCTATTGTTCCAGCGTCTATTGTCTTGTCAGTTGAATTGGGGCTTGTAATCTCTAATTGGGCAGAATGGCGATTGGAGGTCACCGCTATCATCAGAGGACCTCCGTCTGGGGTCTCCCACTGGAGTTGAATTCCTGAGGAAGTCATTACCGGAAGCGAAGTGGACTGATGAAGCCAATTAAGCTTCTGTGAAATTGAAGTCAATTCTTCCTTAAGTGCGTTAAGCTGTTCTTCAGTCGCTGCTTTCCATACAGTTGGCGTAAAGTCAATGTCATCGAGCGCGATGGTCAGAATGGAAAGGGAATATGCAGGAGCTTCATATTTCAGTGCATTGCCTTCGGCTAAAATGGTATTAGCTGACAATGGAGCTACTTTATAAGGATTCTCCATCGTGTTCTCATCCGTATCTGAAGCAGAGGTCAGGAGAGTAAGGTCTGCGTTAAGTATTCTGGCATTTGCCATATTGAGCACCACTTCTGAAGCTTGATCCCGGGTGTTGACGAGCTTTACATACATCACCTTGTTTGCATCATCTATCGAAGAAGATACATATACTTTCCTTTCCGACGGAAGAGTAAGATCATGAATGAGTTCTCCATCAAGATAGCACTTGATTCTTGTTCCCTCCACTTCCATTCGTATGCGATAAGTTTTGCCTGACTGGATATTTCCGGCTTTAAGGTCATAGTCAGACTTTGTTCCGTTTGTGCATACTTGTAGACCATGCTGACCGTTGTTCCATCCTCCGATATTCCACCATATATAGTTGTCGCGGTCAGCCAAATTTACAGCTACGAGGAAACCCTCTGCGCCTGATTTTTTTGTAGCGTCGAGTTCAAGCACATAGCTTGAAGGAAGCACGGTATTGCAGAATGCTATGCGACCCTGTTCGGAACTGTTTTGCTGGCAAAGTTGTCCGTCCTTGATACTCCAGCCGGATGAAGGAAGATCCCAATTTCCTGCTTCTCCAGAGAAATCCTCTTCAAGCAGAATCTTACCATCCATATCCATTACTTTGATATTATCGTATGATACAGTAGTAGACCATGAAGATACGCCAATTTTGTTTTCACCTCCATTTATAAGATTTCCTGATTCAGTCCACTTCACATTCTGCTTGCCAAGATATTGAGGCATAAGTTTCTGAACATAATAGGAAGGAGTGCCAAAAGATGACTCGTGGTTAAAGCGTATCATGTCAGGAAGCCAACCACCGCCACGCTCCTCATGGTAGAAAATCGGTGCGTATGAAGCCATCACGCAAATATCTGAATTATTTTCCAAACCTTGCATATATACGGCTTCTCCAAGGGCTGCTCGAAGATGTCCGTTGGTGCCGTACCCGTCAGTCACTGCATATTCACCCACGTATACTTTCGGCCCGCTACGGTCGTAAGAGTCATACTTGGAATATCGCTGTTCAAACCATTTGGGAGTACGGTAGTAGTGCTCGTCTACCATCTCCACCGGGAAGGAATTGCGCCAAGATGGATCGTCAGTACCCCAAGCCTCAACGTTTCCGATAAGTGTTACTTCAGGATATTTCGCTTTGATTGCATCATAAAAAGCCTTGTAGCGTTCAGGGTAGTGGTCGCTTCTGTCATCATCGAAGTTATAGTTTTCATTTCCAATTTCGAGCAGTCGCATGTTGAATGGTTCAGGATGACCATTTTCCGCACGCTTTGCACCCCAGTAAGTGTTGATATCTCCATTGCAATATTCCAAAGCATCGAGCGCTTCCTGGATATATTCATCGATATCGGTATAGTCTTTGATCCAGCCATGACCGATACCTACATTGACAACGAATAGAGGTTCGGCACCAAGATCTTCTGTAAGCTGAAGGAATTCATGAAATCCGAGACCGTCTGTGGATGGATAGCCCCAGTTGGCATTGAAGTGACCGGGACGTTCTTCAATAGGACCGATAGTCTTTTTCCATTCGAAACGGCGCTGACCTTCAAGGGTGCCGTCTCCTTCAATGTAGCATCCTCCGGGGAATCTCACGAATTTTGGCTTGAGTCCTTCGAGCATTTTTGCAAGATCTTCACGGCATCCGTTTTCCCTGTCCATATAGGTCTTTGGGAATAGGCTTACCATACCGACCGTCACAGCCCCGGCATTGCTGAAAGTCAGATTGAAAGTGCATTTACCTGAATACTGATCTGTTTCAGGCGCATTCACGGGAATAGTGATTTTCTGCCATTTGCAGTCAAGGTCTATATCAGCAGTTCCTGATGCTACGGAGTTTCCATTTTCAGTGATAGATCCTGTGACTTTACCCTTATATCCATTGTCGCTCTTTAGCCAAACTGTAAGATTGAAAGTATCTCCTCCACGGCATGGGATTCCCCAATAGCCGGTATTAGAAATTCCTTCATCAGCTCCGTTAAGCTTCAAATTGAGAGCTGCATGACGGTTTTCATTCATCAGATTAGCTCTTGTGATTGACATTGAAGCTTTTCCTATTGCCGACCAATAGTCTGGTGATGATGCGTCTTCAAAGCATCTGTTTCGGATAAGTTCGGCATACAGGCCTCCATCTCCGGCATTGTTGATTTCTTCATAGAAGATGCCATACTGCAAAGGACTTATCATCGGTCCTCTTTTTGCGGCATCAAAATTAAGTGTCACTTGTGAAGAAATTCCAAGTGGAATCGCAGCAGCTAACAGTGTACCTGCTAACGATGAGATTAATTTTTGTCGCATATATTTCAATAGTTAGGTTTTTATTCCGGATGCAAATATAATAAAGATTTGATAATTTGACAAATAATACTAAAATTATGTGCGATCTTTGAAGTAAGAATATGTTGACTGCACTTTCCTCACAAAGTTAACAGTCTCTTTCCCTCGGAAATATCCATTTTTTACTACAGGATCGCGGTAATATGCCGGTTTCGACTTCATGATCGCTGCCACCTCTACATTGTCGTCCCATTTCTGCGAATTGAGCCCATATTTATTAGCAAGCGCAATCGCGTCAAGGATATGTCCTGGACCTGAATTATATGAAGCAAGTATGAAATTTTCTCTTTCAATCGGATCCGGCACCTTCTTTTCAAACAGATTGTTCAGATCCGACAATATATTAATTGCGACATCTACACATTTCGACGGATTGAGCATTTCTTCAGGAGTATAATCGTAAGATTCCGCTGTGCGAGGCATCACCTGCATTATGCCCATGGCACCCGCCCAACTTCTTACATCTGCATCAAAATGAGACTCCACGTAAGCAATAGCAGCAATAAGTCGCCAGTCAAGACCTGATTTCTTTGCGGCAGCCTTGAAGACATTATCATAGTTGGATATTCGGCCATCTGTAAATGTAAGCAGCCTAAGATCTTCTAAATCATCATGTGGACCATCAAAGAATTCAAGCTTGGAAAGATGATAATATTTTTTGAATAAGTCCCTCTCATCATTCTTTTCATCGGCAAACCATTTGTCGAGAGCTTTGGCAATACCTTGAGATTCTGATGCCACGGCCCAACGTGAGTATTGATCAAGACTGACTTTGACAGATATATCGAGACCCGGATAATAGGAGAGAGCCGCTTCAGCTACATCTGAGTCAACAATTGTCAATGGAATCTCACCTTTCCATACCATATTCAGCAAGTCATCGTCGCTTATTGTATCTTTCGCTACAGTCTTTATTTTGATTCCTCCTCCTATTTCTTCATCAAGATTTATGATTCGATAATAATATTTTGAATCATTTTGTACCGATACTTCGCGACCAACAAGATCTGTAACATCTTTTACAACAGAATCTTTTGACAAATCAATGTTTTGCACCAGAACTTGGTTGCTCACATTGCGAGGTCCGCAAAGTAGCACACGGTCTTGAAACTCAGCTGTGACAGGCACAGGGCTCGCCAGTACATCTATTTTCCCTTCATCAAGCCATTGTATCATTTCAGATATTGTGCCGCCTACAATAACTTTGAATTCAATTCCATAAAATTTTGTGAATCTTGACATCAATTCATAATCATATCCCATTGGGGTGCCACGATAGTCAAAATAGGTGGTTGGGGAGTTGAGCATACCTACACGTAAGGTGTCAGGAAGCTGGACATGCATCCCATCAAGATCTATTTCATGTCCTTTCTTGCGTCCGCACTGACAGGATGTCATAACAAATGCAGATATTATAAATATAATGGTGGCAAAAGTCTTTAGTTTTTTCATGACATTAGTCTTTTTTTGAATATCCGGTATGTTGCTCATTCTTTGCCTATTTCATCACCTTAGTAACTGCAAAGATAAGTGATTATATTTATTTTTGAATGCAAATTTACTAAAACTCTTTTGATTATGCAAAATTTTAGTAATTATTTAACTGATATATGATTTGTAAGTTTGTAATATTGGGTTATAAAATTCTTATTATGACATAATAAAAATTTTGATGTGTAGAAATAAATGTTAAAAAATTAGAAAAATAGACTTTTTATGTAAAAATTTCACAAATTTCTATTAATTTTGCACCGAATTTTTGCAAATTCAAAATAACTAATTTTTAATAACTCATCAACAACTTTTTTAGGTATTACAATGGTTAATAATCTATTTTGGCTTGTGCCCGCTTCTTCAGTAGTAGCATTAGCGCTCGCTTTTTATTTTTTCCGTTGGATGAAAGGTCAGGATGAGGGCACGGACACTATGAAGAAGATCGCTTCTCATGTGCGTCAAGGAGCCATGTCCTACCTGCGTCAGCAATACAAGATAGTGACAGTGGTGTTCCTCTGCCTTGTAGTGCTTTTCTCCATTATGGCATACGGTTTTCACGTTCAGAATGAATGGGTGCCCGTTGCATTCCTCACCGGTGGTTTCTTTTCCGGGCTTGCCGGTTTCTTGGGAATGAAGACGGCTACATACGCATCTGCCCGCACTGCCAATGCTGCCCGCGAATCACTAAACTCCGGTCTTAAAGTGGCATTCCGTTCCGGTGCTGTAATGGGTCTGGTAGTGGTCGGTCTTGGTCTTCTTGATATCTCTTTCTGGTATCTAATCCTCAATTGGGCTATTGATCTTCCTGATACACAGAAACTCACAATGATCACTACTACAATGCTTACCTTCGGTATGGGTGCAAGTACGCAGGCTCTGTTCGCGCGTGTAGGTGGTGGCATATATACAAAGGCTGCCGACGTAGGTGCTGACCTTGTAGGCAAAGTCGAGGCTGGAATTCCGGAAGACGATCCTCGTAATCCTGCCACAATCGCAGACAATGTAGGTGACAATGTAGGTGATGTAGCCGGTATGGGTGCGGATCTTTATGAGTCATATTGCGGGTCAATCCTTGCAACAGCTGCTCTTGGTGCAGCTGCCGGTGCCGTTGGTTTTATGGATGTGGAAGCAGGAAGCGTAGCCCTTCAGACTAAGGCGGTCATGGCTCCAATGCTAATTGCTGCTGTCGGCATTCTTTTGTCGATTATTGGAATCTTTGCAGTGAAGACGAAGGAAAACGCTACAATGAAGAATCTTCTTGGAGCCCTTGCCACAGGTACAAACCTCAGTTCTGCACTCATTGTTGCTGCTACATTCCTCATCATGTGGGCGCTTGAGATTCCCAATTGGATCAATCTTTCACTCTCTGTAGTAGTAGGTCTTTTCGTTGGTATTGTAATTGGTCAAGCTACAGAATATTACACATCTCAGTCTTACAAACCTACTAAGAAACTTGCTGAAAGCGGAACTACCGGGCCTGCTACAGTAATTATTTCCGGTGTTGGTCTTGGTATGATCTCTACTGCAGTGCCTGTGATTGCTGTTGTATTTGGTATTATCATGAGCTATTACCTTGCATCCGGTTTTGATTTCGCTAACATTTCATGGGGCCTTTATGGTATAGGTATAGCTGCCGTCGGTATGCTTTCAACTCTTGGTATCACTCTTGCTACAGATGCTTACGGACCTATCGCTGACAATGCAGGTGGAAATGCTGAAATGAGTAGTCTTGGCGAAAATGTTCGCAAGCGCACAGATGCTCTCGACTCGCTTGGCAACACTACTGCAGCTACAGGTAAGGGTTTTGCTATCGGTTCTGCCGCTCTCACAGGTCTTGCTCTTCTTGCTTCATACGTCGAAGAAATCCGTATGGGTCTTCACCACATCGGACAAGAGTTCATCCAAGTTGGCACTACTATCGACCCTGTAAGCAATCTTGAGATACCGCGTATGATAGCTTTGAATCAAGCTACATTCCGAGATTTTATGGTGGCATACGATGTCAATCTAATGAACCCTATGGTACTTTCCGGTATGTTTATTGGTGCCATGATGGCATTCCTTTTCTGTGGTCTGACTATGAATGCTGTAGGTCGTGCCGCTTCTCACATGGTTGAGGAAGTTCGTCGTCAGTTCCGTGAAATAAAGGGAATTCTTACCGGTCAAGCAGAACCTGATTATGCTCGCTGTGTGCAGATTTCTACAAAGGGTGCTCAGCGTGAGATGGTATTCCCATCACTGCTTGCTATAGCTGTTCCTATTATCGTAGGTCTAATATTCGGGGTTCCAGGAGTCATCGGTCTTCTTATCGGTGGTCTTTCAGCAGGATTTGTATTGGCTGTATTCATGGCAAACTCAGGTGGTGCTTGGGATAACGCCAAGAAATATATTGAAGAAGGTAACTTCGGTGGCAAAGGAAGTGAAGTTCATAAGGCGACAGTTGTTGGCGACACCGTCGGTGACCCATTCAAGGATACATCCGGTCCAAGTCTTAACATCCTCATCAAATTGATGTCGATGGTAGCAATTGTAATGGCTGGCCTTACGGTTTCCTGGAGTCTTTTCTAAAAACATAATAATAAATGAAAAAAAGGAGTCAAGCAAAACAACTTGACTCCTTTTTTTATATGACTCCAAGATCCCAATCTAAAGGATTTCATTGCTTCCCAGACTATTTGGGGTGATGTTAGAATTTGCATAAAGATTACGGAATAACGATTTTTGATCGTCCTTCTCCAAAACTATGAAGCTGTATTTGACAATCTATCTGCTCTGTAAGTTCTTCGCGGTGGGAGATGACTCCAACACGTCTGCCGGACTGACCATTGATCTCAGGTAATCGCCTCAGAGTACTCATCACCATATCGAGACTCTTTGCGTCGAGAGTTCCGAATCCTTCATCAATGAAGAGAATATCTACATTCATATCAGGTCTGTTCATTGCCGACAAGGCAAGAGAAAGAGCAAGAGAGATCATAAATCGTTCCCCTCCTGAAAGGACAGTTACGCTACGAGGTTCGTTATTGTTATAGCGGTCTTTGACGAGAATTGACAGATGCTCATTTTCATCGCTGCAAGTGAGTATATAATGGTCGGTGATCTGACGTAGATATATATTGGCGTTATTTAGAAGTGGACGCAGTATATGCGACTGTACAAGGGTCCTAAACCGTGTGCCTCCGAAATAGCGATTCATTATTACCCATTTTTCCATTCGGACTCTTTTGTTTTCAAGTTCGATTCGATGGCTATCGGTCTCTTTTCTAATTTTAGCATTTGCATCTAATTTTTCCTTTATTACACCAAGGCTTAGCGAAAGCTCACGATATTGATTTTCGAGCGACTCTAAGCGTGCCTTAAGGATATCCGGATTTTCAATCTCAGACTCATCTTTGATGTGCAGAGCTGTCATATTCTCTTGTTTTTTCTTAGATGCCTCTTCAAGACGAGTAGCAAGACTTTGTCTTTCTTTGACATGAATATCTTGCTTCTTTCTCATGATTTGTATTTCATCAGTCGCTTTGATTAGCTGCCGCAGAGTGGCTTCAGTTGTTCCACTCTTAACATAATAATCAAGCAGCCTTTTATCCCTATCATGGATTAATGATTCATTGTCAGCAATTCTGTACTTAATTGTCTCAATTAAGATATGGAAATCGTACCAAATTTTCTGAATGTCATCTGTCTTGATACTATTAAAATTTTCTGACTTTGACTTTGATTCTAAAGGCTCATAATCTTTCAGAAGCATCAAAAGTTTTTCTTTTATATTGGCGATTGATTCCAAATTCTTGAGATTAGCTTTGTAGTCAGCTTCTTCTTTTGTAAATGCAGTAATTTTCTCTGAATAGTTATCTGCATCTTTTTTTAGCTGACCGGCAATACTGATTGGGTCTTTATTCCATTCGCTGTCATAAATATTTAGGTTTTTAGAGAGCAAAAGGAGCAAATCATTCTTTTCATTTTTCAGTTCGATTGCTCTATCCTTAGAATGCTTTATGGTCTGATCTTTTTGCGCAAGAGTTCGAAGTGAATCTTGTAGTTTTCTGTCTTCTGCTTTTAGCCCATCGTCAATGGAAGTCTTGCGCTTGATGAGTTCGTCAATCTCCTTTTGAATTTTCTCTGCACGCTCCAAAAGTTGGGAATTGCTTTTTATTATACTCTCAATAGATGATATTTCATCAGCTATAGTCTCCTTTAGATTGTCTGTAGGGCTTAGGTCGAGCTTAATGACAGTTTGTTTTATATCATTCTCATTTTTGCATATCTTATTCTTGCGTTTCTTTAGATCATTTTCTTTGGCTTTCAGTTCGCCTGAAAGGATGTCAAGATCTCTCTTTGCCTCATCAGCTCTTTTTTTAGACGATGCATAAGAGGCTGCACATTTTTTCTTTTCCTCTTCAAGAGGGAAAAGAATTTTGGAAAAATAATTTTCGTTGTTCCATTCTTGGAATTTATCTTCAATTGATTGTCCGCAAAGAGGGCAATGCGTTGCATGTTCTTCTGCAAGCTGGCGTCTTATTGCCTTGAAATTATCCTCTACACACTGAAGCATTGTCCTATATCGACTTTCTGACTCTTCTTTTTCCTTTTCTAACTTGCCGCATTCAGCTGAAGCCTTTTCTGAAATATCTGTCAGTTTTGACAGGGATTTGACAATTTTTGAGATTTCCTTTTCGGTTTTGTTACTCTCTTCTATTTCAGTGTATACTGCTTCTAAACGAGAAGAAAGGTCCTTTAAGCAAGATTGTCTCTTCACCATTTTGTCTTTTTCTTCTCGAAGCAAAGATGGTTTTAAAGCATCTCGTTCATTAGTTTTCTCATCAATTATAGTTTGGCTTTCAGCACAGCGCTTATTCATTTCAGCTACTATGCCTTTCTGCGACGAGATTGTTTGTATAAGGACTTCTAACTCTGCATTGACTTTTTCTATTTCACGTTCTTTCTTATTTATCTCTTCGCCTATCGTTACAAATCGCTTAATATTATTGATTACGGCTGAAGACATTGCAAAGAGTTCCTTAAGCGGAGCTTGGCGTTCTATCCAAAGTCTTTGCTGCTCAAGGTTAGCAAATGTCATTTTAGCATCTTGTTCACGTTTGGATAAGTCGTCAGAAAGTAATATAAAATATGTTTTCTTTTCTTGAAGAGTTTTTTTATCGGCATCAAGAGAATCTGTAGCTTTTATTTTGTCGGAAAGTAATTCTCTATAAGTTGTCGTAGTATCCCAGAGATTAAGGATAGCGTTTCTTTCCTTATAGTCTACGGACTCCTCAAGTTCCCTTAATCTTTTGCTTTCTTCTTGTAGGCCGGTCAATTCTTTATTGACATTTATGAGATCTTCGGTATTTTTAATACATTGTCGAATTCTTTCTGTCTCTTTATGGCACGCTGCGGCTTGAGCCACCTTTACAGATTGGTCTTCAGTCAATTTGTCAATAGTTTCCTTGTCGAGTATCTTTTTACTTAGCTCATCATATATCTTCTTGCTTGTCTCATATTCTTGCTTAGAAGTCTTGAAAATGGTGGTTATGGCATCTCCATAACGTGAAAAGATATCAGTTGCCGTAAGTTGCTCAAGTATTCGTTCCCTCTCTTCTTTTTTGCCAGTAAGGAACGTCTCAAACTGACCTTGCGCAAGCATAGCCATTCTGCTGAACTGCTCAAAAGTCAGACCGACTGCACTTTGTATTTTCTCTCTTATTTCTTCTTTCTTATTTTCTATTATTTGAGAGTCACCGATTTTTAAAGTCCATTCCGGTTTCCGATAATTACAATGAGAAGTTCTTCCAAGAGAATAGCGGGAAACGTAATCAACATTGTCATTTCCGGTAAAATAAAGCTCGCTATAACAGTCATCTTTCCATGAAATACCAATCCTTGTATATTGAGTGATGTCGTTGACCGAAATTTCTTCACCGTCATTGTTGCGATAGTTATTGTTTTTAATTCCGTTTACGCTCTTGACTCGAGGAGTTGTACCATATAGTGACATTGAAATGCAGTCAAGGATGACAGATTTTCCAGATCCGGTATCACCGGTAATAAGGAAAAGAGACGCAGGTCTTCCTGAGTCATGGTCGATAAGATCCTTTTCGAAATCGATTTCACCTTCTTCGATTGAAGCTATATTGCGGATTATAAGTCGTTTTATTTTCATATTTTCGTATATCTTATTGTTCTTCCTGAGTCTTTCTAATCGACTCTTCGACTTCTCTGAAAAGATCATCAAGATCTTCTTCTGTCAGTTCGGGATATGATCCGGCTGTCTTCCTGACAAATTCACGCGGGTCTGTCATCTGTTTTATATCCTCAATATCAATATGGATTTGGGTGTCTGCCGAATTATTAGAATTTAAATCGTCGGAACTTACGAAAATCATACGAGGATTATATCTTATGTCTTTTCCGCTTTTGTCTATCATTTCATAGACAATTGAGTTAAAGTCAGCGGGAATTACCGCATTATTGGATATTCGGAATCGTATATAGACATTGTCGCCGGTCTTTATGAATTTTTTTAGATATGAAATGGCTTCTTTAGCTGTAGCAAATGGTTCAACACTGTCTACGGGCAGAGTGACAAAATGACGTAGTTGTTCGATCTTCAGTTGGCGTATAGCGACATTTCCCTTATGCTTTTCGATGTCGACAAGGCTCACGGAATGAGGATAATTTTCATCTTCACTCACATGGAGCACACTACCGGAGTATCGGGCTACTGGAGAAGGATAAGTGTGGGTTTCTTCATCGTATACCGCTGCATGACCGAGGGTCTGGGATTTGTGAATATGTCCAAGCGCAAGGTAATCGTAGGCAGAACCAAACTTCTCGATTGCTACCGGGCGTAGATTGCCAATTTCAGGATTATGCCCTTCCATGTCGCTACCTATGGCTGCAAGATGACCTGTCATCACTACAGGCAGATTTTCTTCGTTGAGAGATTTTACATATTCTTGAAGATGAAGCATAGTGTCGGTACGTTCTCCTGAGATATAAGGCACAGTAATTATAAATCCTGACGGTGTCCTTGCCACATAGCGATCCTCCCATCCTTCAGGTGCTGTAGTAAGGAGAGGCGGGGGAGTACCTACAACAGTAATTCCTGCTAAATCCCAAACTTTGCTGTGAGATTCAATACGAGAAGCAGAATCATGATTACCAGCCACCATAACAATAAATAATGATGGAAATTCCCGACGAAGTTTTACTATCTCAGCATTGAAAGCAGTCCATACGGAGGCAGCAGGTTGGGCGACGTCATAAATGTCTCCTGATATAATCATGACATCGGGAGAATAGTTTTCTATCCATTTATGCAATTGCTTAAAGAAATGGATATGCTCATCAAGACGGTCATAATGTTGATATATATTTTGGCCGAAATGGAGGTCGGCTGTATGAAGTATTCGCATGAAGATGAGTTAATTAAAGTGTGGAATTCTGAAGTGTTTGAGTATGAATAAAGAGCATGTCTTCTATCAATGCAAGGTCACTTTTTACTTCTCCCTGAAGAAGATATTCGTTTTTTCGAGCTTTGAAGTGTTCATATATATCCGTTGCCTTTTCCTTGTCTTTGTCAAGATATAAGGCTATTGCCACGAGAAGCCTTTCTTTCGAAGACATCATCTTTCTATAAGTATCAATATATTTCCTAAGATCATTATCAAGTAGCAGATCGGCTTTTACTATTTTACCGGTGCGTAGGTACAGGAAAGCAAGTTCGCATGCAATCTCTTTTACATAGAGAGGCATTATTTCATCTTTATGGCAATAAAGAGATTCCATGCCTTCAAGGGCATTATCATACTTCTTATCGTCGATAAATCGGCTATAATACATCAATGGAATGGAGACTTCAAGTGCATTCTTATAATTGATGCCCCGAGGATTAAAAAAAAGATCATCAGGCATATCCTTTGGGCGCATACCCTTTTGGATTAGTGCATTTGCTCTAAGTTGATTCATTATGCCTTGTTTGCTTAAAAGATTTCTCTTTAAAAGCTTTACATTATATCCATCGTTGCTGATACCTCCGGCTTGCATCGGTATGCCATTGATAAGAATCATTATCGCATCGGTCATCGCAAAAATTGCCAAAGCTTCCACCACGAAGGGGTTAAGATTCAAAAAAAAGAGAGGGAGAATGGCAATGAGGAGAATGATATTGGCTACTACTCCTCCAATATTATACCATCCTATCGGAATTTTCTCGAGTGGAAGATCAGGAGGTGTGAGAATACACTGACCTCCTGTCCCGGCAATGGCAAACTTTTTTATCTTGAATTTCCCATTTTCTTTCAGCAAAGTAAAGTTAAATATACGGAAACTTACAAATTTATATCCGGATAAAAGTCCACATACAAGATGACCAAGTTCATGAATGGGGACAATAATGGCCAACGACACAAAAAGCGAACCTATAGCCACAAGAAAAACAGCCAAGCCCTCAGAAATATCAATAGAATAATACTTTTGAATATACTCATTCCAAGTAGTGTCGGTGAATAAAACGACAATTAGCCCCCCAATGAGCATTCCGATTAGTCCTCCGACAAGAAGACCTCCTATCAGTTTCAAGATGGTTTTCATAAGTAAGTTTTAAGTAGAGTATCTTCATATTTATTATTTAACGCATCTGACTGATTCGATAGTATAAGATTGCGACATAATTTGCAATTCATCATTGACGCTCAGCTATCTTCCAACTCCATTATACAACGTATCAAATTATGAAGTAATTTTGCAAAAAATTTTCGATTTTCAGTGATTTTTATTAATTTTGCACTTTGTTAGAGACGATAGACTTTTTGTCTGGCCAATCGCCTTAAATATATAAAATAAATTGAATATTATCAGCTGATTATGAAAACTAACGTTGCAGTTTTTTTCGGTGGTCGTAGTGTGGAGCATGAGATTTCCGTCATCTCCGCGTTACAGGCTATCAGTGCCTTTAATCAGGAGAAATACAACATAATTCCTATTTATATTTCCAAGCAAGGACGCTGGTATACAGGCGACAACCTGCTCAATATCCGCAACTATCGAGACATGAACTCTCTCGTGGCAAATGCGGAAGAAGTATTTATGCGCCCTGAATATGGAGATTTTAATCTTTATCGCGTCAACACCAAAGCCGGTCTTTTCTCAAAGAAAGATCCGGTTGTAGCAGAACTTCACGTTGCCATTCCGGTGCTCCACGGCACTAATGGCGAGGACGGCGTCTTCGAAGGATTGCTTGAGACTATTGGAATCCCATTTGCAGGATGCAATACTCTCAGTTCAGCCAATGGTATGGACAAGATAACGATGAAGATGATACTTCGCGAATCAGGAGTGCCGGTTGTAGACTATGTTTGGTTTACCGATAAGGAATGGAGCCGCAAGCGTGATGAACTCATCGAGCGAATTGAGACAAAAATAGGGTATCCTGTGATCGTAAAACCTGCAAATCTCGGATCGAGTGTTGGTATTGGAAAAGCAGGCGATCGCCAGTCGCTTATAGAAAAAGTGGATAATGCTTGTCGTTTCTCACAACGTATAATCGTAGAGCACATGCTTGAAAAGATGAAGGAAATCAACTGTTCGGTGCTCGGTGATTGCGATGACTATCAACCCTCAGTGTGCGAAGAGCCTATTTCTAAAGGTGATTTCCTAAGCTATGATGAGAAATACCGTGGAGGCAATGAGGGTATGGCTGCAAGTGAAAAGCGAATACCGGCTGATCTTCCAAAAGAGACTTCAGAACAAGTACAACACCTTGCATGCGAGACCTTCAGGGTTCTTTCGTGCCACGGAGTAAGTAGAGTAGACGTAATGATCGACGAAAAAGATGGTCAGATATATGTCAACGAGATCAATACCATTCCAGGCTCTCTTTCCTACTATCTTTGGGAAGCCACAGGAATAAAATTTGCCGATCTCATGGACAAACTCGTGCAACTTGCCCTTAAACGCAAGCGTGAAGTAGAGCGTAAGACGTTTAGCTACGACCGTAATATCTTCGCTCTCGGTGGTGGAGGCAAAGGTGGTGTAAAAGGAGCTAAAGGCGCAAAATTTTAATGACAAAGTAATCGAATAACGCAAAACGCAATATGAAAAAATTTAAGGAATATTCAACCCCGCTCAATCTCTCTAATGTAAACAAGGAGATTCTTGAAGTTTGGGATCGTCATAATCTCTTCGAGACATCAATGGATGTTCGTAAGGGCTGCCCTACATTCGTATTTTTTGAAGGTCCACCGTCTGCCAACGGCATGCCGGGTATTCACCATGTGATGGCTCGTACTATCAAAGATATCTTCTGCAGATATAAGACTATGAAAGGTTTCCACGTTAAGCGCAAAGCTGGTTGGGACACTCATGGTCTCCCGGTAGAATTAGGCGTGGAGAAAACCCTTGGCATTACAAAGGAAGACATTGGCAAGAAAATATCGGTAGAAGAATACAACGCCGCATGTCGCCGCGAAGTAATGAAATATACTAAGGAATGGACCGATCTGACTCACAAGATGGGATATTGGGTCGATCTCGACAATCCATACATCACCTACGATAACTCTTACATCGAATCGGTGTGGTGGTTGCTTCGCCAGCTTTATGAAAAGGGCTATCTTTATAAGGGCTACACAATACAGCCATATTCTCCGGCTGCAGGAACGGGCCTTTCAAGCCATGAGCTCAACCAGCCCGGTTGCTATCGTGACGTCAAGGATACCACTGCTACTGCTCTTTTCAAGATAATCGAACCAAAAGAAGAGATGACCGGATGGGGAGAACCTTATTTTATGGCTTGGACCACAACTCCGTGGACACTTCCTTCAAATACCGCTCTCTGTGTTGGACCAAAGTATGACTACGTAGCTATTCGCACATACAATCCTTATACCGGAAGTCCTATTACAGTGGTAATGGCAGAAGTGCTTATTCCATCTTATTTCAAGGCTGATGGTGAGAAGTTGCCACTCTCAGAATATAAGCATGGGGATAAGATTATACCCTACGAAATCGTAGGAAAATGGAAGGGTTCTGAGCTTGTTGGTATGCATTATTCTCAACTTATGCCGTGGGTAAAGCCTACTGAAAAAGTCAATGAATTTGCTCCTGAATATGTAAAGGAATATGCAGCTGCACATCCTGAAAAATGCTATGAAGTCGGAACGGATCGTTTCGTTGAAATTGCAGAAGAGGCGTTCAGAGTAATTCCCGGCGACTATGTGACTACTGATGATGGTACTGGTATAGTTCATATTGCTCCGACCTTCGGTGCTGATGACGCAAAAGTTGCTAAGGCTGCCGGTATACCGTCGCTCTACATGATTAACAAAAGAGGCGAGACTCGCCCAATGGTAGACCTTACGGGTAAATATTATACTCTTGATGAACTTGCTCCTGAATTTGTTGAGAAGTGTGTCGATGTAGATTTATATTCAAAGCATGCCGGCGATTATGTGAAGAATGCTTACGACCCTAAGTATAATGAAGGAGGAAAGTATGATGAAGCAGCTGCCAATAAGGCAGAAGACCTTAATGTTGTGCTCTGTATGGAGATGAAGATGTCTGGTCAGGCATTCAGCATAGCAAAACATGTGCACAATTATCCTCATTGCTGGCGCACTGATAAACCTGTACTTTATTATCCTCTCGATAGTTGGTTTATTCGTACTCCTGAGGCACGCGAACGTCTTATCGAACTTAATAAGACAATAAAGTGGAAGCCTGAATCTACAGGATCAGGACGTTTTGGTAAATGGCTTGAGAATGTACAGGATTGGAATCTTAGCCGTTCACGTTACTGGGGCACTCCACTTCCTATCTGGCGTACAGAAGATGGCAAGGAGGAAATCTGTGTTGGAAGCTACCAAGAACTGTACGACGAGATGGAGAAAGCTGTTAAGGCAGGATTCATGAAGGAGAATCCATTTGCTGCAAAAGGTTTCAACCCCGGCGACTACTCAAAAGAAAATTACGATAAAATCGATCCGCATCGTCCGTATGTAGATGAAATCACTCTGGTGTCTCCGACAGGACGCCCAATGAAGCGAGAGCTTGACCTTATCGACGTTTGGTTTGACTCAGGAGCAATGCCTTACGCTCAGTGTCACTATCCATTCGAAAACAAGGAGGCTCTTGACAGCCACGAGATCTATCCAGCAGATTTCATCGCTGAAGGTGTCGACCAAACTCGCGGATGGTTCTTCACTCTCCACGCTATAGCAGGGATGGTATTCGATACGGTTAGTTACAAAGCTGTCATTTCCAATGGGCTTGTGCTTGATAAGAACGGCAACAAGATGAGTAAGCGTCTTGGAAACGCTATCGACCCATTCGGCAACATCGAGAAGTTCGGAAGCGATCCTGTACGTTGGTATATGATCTCTAACTCATCTCCTTGGGATAATCTTAAATATGACGAAGATGGAGTGGTAGAAGTAAGCCGTAAACTATTCTCTACACTTTATAATACTTATAAATTCTTTGCTCAGTATGCCAATGTAGATGGTTTTACCGGAGATGAAGCTCAGATTCCGGTAGCGGAACGTCCGGAAATCGATCGGTGGGTATTATCCTTGCTCAATACACTTATTGAAGAAGTGGAATCAGACCTTGATGACTACGAACCGACAAAAGCTGCTCGTGCTATTGAGACTTTTGTCAACGACAACCTCTCTAACTGGTATGTTCGTCTCAACCGTAAACGTTTCTGGGCTGGTGAAATGGATTCGGATAAACTCGCTGCATATCAGACACTTTATACTTGTCTTAAGACCATTGCATTGCTGATGGCTCCATTCGCTCCGTTCTATGCAGATCGTCTTTATAGTGATCTTACAGGAGCTTCCGAAGGTGCTGACGGATATGCGTCAGTGCATCTTGCTGATTTCCCGGTAAGTGATCCGGCTCTTGTAGATCCGGCTCTCGAACGTCGTATGGCTCTTGCTCAGGTGGCTACTTCGCTCGTACTTGCTCTTCGCCGCAAAGTCAATATTAAGGTTCGCCAACCGCTTAGCCAACTGCTTGTTCCGGCAATTGATGCGTCACAAAAAGCCGATTTTGAAGCTATAGCAGCTCTTGTCGCAGCAGAGGTCAATGTAAAGGAAGTAAAAATTGTTGATAATGAAGGTTCCGGGCTTGTAAAGAAGGTGAAAGCTGACTTTAAGAAGCTTGGTCCGCGTTATGGCAAGGTAATGAAAGATCTTGGAAAGGCCATCACTGCTATGACAGCTGAGCAAATTGCACTCCTTGAAAGAGAAGGGAAGATAGAATTCCCTGAAATCAATGGAAGTCCGGTAATAACACTTGAAGACGTTGAAATCATTCCCGAAGACGTTCCCGGATGGCTCGTTGCCAATGAAGGCAACGTGACCGTAGCTCTTGATGTGACTGTCACAGAAGAACTTCGCAATGAGGGGCTCGCACGTGATCTTATAAATAGAATTCAGAACATTCGTAAAGAGTCTGATTTTGCTATCACCGACCGCGTGAAAGTTATACTTTCAGATACTCCAGAAGTGGCTGCTTGCCTTGCAGACTACAAGGACTATATAGCATCGCAGGTTCTTGCCGATTCTATTGAACTTGCGACTGAAGTACCTGCTCCTGCAAAAGAACTTGATATTGACGGTATGAAGATTCTCGCCAACGTAGTGCGCTGAAGAATATGACAAATAGTCTAAAAAATAATTCCACCAGCCACCCTGTAATTACTACAGGATGGCTGGTCACTATAGTGATGCTTCTGGTCATCATAGTAGATCAGTCAGTGAAATTATATGTAAAGACCCATTTCTATATGGGAGAGGCTTATGAAGTGTTTCCATGGTTCCAAATAAAATTTATAGAAAACAATGGCATGGCATTCGGTATGCAACTTTTCAATAAGTTCATACTGACCTTTGGCCGCATTGCCGCTGTAATATTCTTTATATGGTTCATAAAAAAGACGCTTGAATTGTCTGATTTAAGAAAAGGCTTTTATATTGCTTGCGCTCTCATCACAGCAGGGGCTGCCGGTAATATATTTGACTGCGTCTTTTATGGAGAGATATTCAACAATCCTTTTCCACCGCAACATGCAGTGCTATTCCCATCCGGAGGTGGATATGCGGGTTGGTTTGAAGGAAGGGTTGTAGACATGCTCTATTTTCCATTCTTTTCATTCACTTGGCCATCTTGGCTTCCAGGCATCGGAGGCAAGGAATATGAGTTCTTCCAATACATCTTCAACATTGCAGATGCATCGATATGCGTTGGAGTTGCTTTGCTTATCATTTTCTTCTCATCAGATTGCTCGAAAGCATTCAATTCTGTCTTCGACAAGAATAAGAATCAGGATGCAAAAAAATAGTATGATATGTGTAAGGAATATTGGTCCATATTAATTCTTTCGGTGCTTCTTCTATTTTCAGGATGCTCTAAGCGCCCTAAAAATATACTCAGCGAGGATAAAATGGTGGCTATAATGGCAGATATCCAAATAGCAGAAGCATACGAACGCAACGGCTCATCCAACGAATTTCTTCAAGGCAAACAACGTGAACTTCTCGGTAGAGGAGTCTTGATGCAACATGGTGTCAGCACAGCAGAAATGGATAGCACTCTTGCTTGGTATGGCAGGAATATGGACGAGTATTCTAATCTATTTAAAAAGGTTGACGAAGAACTAAACAGACGTCAAAAGAAATATGCTAAATCTGCCGGGGAGTCGCAAAACGAGAACTCCTCAGCAGATCTTTGGCCTTACAGCAAGCATTTTGTTGTCGATAAAAATTCATTGACCGATGGCCTTATAGTTGAGATTCCGGCTACCGATCTTGCTCCAGGCGACAAACTTACCTGGAAAATGATCGTAGAAGGCGCTTCCTACAGAAGTCTCACGCTTGGCGTAGACTATGAAAATAGCACTTCTGATATTTATCGGGTTATGAACCGGACTTTTGATAAATGGGTCGAGATGTCTCTGCAAACTGATTCATTGCTTTCTGTCAACCGAATTTTTGCCATTGCAGATTTCGGTACGCCCACAAATCGAATACTCATCGATAGTGTACAACTTACACATATTCCTTTTAATAGGGAGGAATACCTGATGAATGGCTATAAACGTACCATACGCCCGGCCGGCCGTAAGATCGTCTTGCCTCCGGATACTTCTACAAATTCCAACAATGTGCCGGACTCTATAATTCCTATGCCTTCTTTGTCAACTGAAAAGAGTCTTGGCGTTAGGACTCGCCGATAACGATTGAAATAACTGCCATACACCCAATACCATTCATCTTTTTCCACTTTATCCCATTCTTTAAAAGCTCTGTGGATCTCAAAAACCTTACTTTGGGATACTCTACACACTAATTTTCTGCCATCGGTCATTGTGCAAAGACAGACTATCGAGTGTGATTTTGCATCGTCACTTTCTAATTCTTTGGGAGAGCAGCGATGGCTTACTGTGATGTTTCTACAAAATCGTAGGTTGATATCTGTCATTAGTTTTCGGAAATACCTACCATGGCTTGACGTATCCTTGATTTTTTTATAATGAATCAGATAATGTATCATCTCATGTATCACAACATCTTCCAGAACAGACTCTTCAAGATCATATCGACTGCTTAATGTAAGATGATAGATCTCATTAGTGGATCTCCAAGAAGAATTACGTTCCACTTTAAACTGCCCCATAAACGAACGAGCCTTTGAAATATGCATGAGAGGCAAAGGGAGCATATTATTGAATATGTCACGGTTATATTTAATAAACCGATCTTCTAAAAATTCTATTGTTGCTTTCATGTAAAGTTTTTTCTATTATATATTATAGCGCAAATAGCAAGTAGTATAAGCCAAAGCAAGACTCCCCATAAAGGGAGCTGATAATTAATTACAAAGTCCGCACCACCGGATAGCATTTCTGAACTCTTAAGAAGGAAGTTGTAGCCTTGATCGAGTAGATGTCCTAACAATCTTATCTCTAATCCCACGCACAGAAGAGTAGTATAAAGTATCCCTACCGACAGGTAGACAGGAAGAATTGGGAGAAGCAGAAGGTTGGTAGGAAGAAACATCAAGGGTATCTGAGAGAAATAATATGATATAAGCACCCATGAGGCTGCTGTCGCTACTATCGTCGCCAAAATCGCCCCACATATATAAAATAGCACAGGATGATGTCTATGACTGATAGGATTCATAGAAGAAGCAAAAGCAATCAATGCTCCTACACATACAACGCTTAATTGAAAACCGACGTCAAACAGTGCCATTGGGTCTACGATAAGTATCAACAGGCACGCTGAACAAAGAGCATTTCCTGCGAAGTTTTTTCTTTCAGTGGCAATTCCAATGAATGCAAAGGTGGTCATAATGCATGCTCTCACGGATGAATAGGCAAATCCCGTTACGGCAACGAAAAGCCACAAGATTACTATACTTATCAAATATCCCCATTTATAATGCCCCAAAAATTTGAGTGGCATCATCAGCATTATGAGAAATCCGGCAAGTATTCCGATATGAAGTCCGCTAAGAGCAAGGATATGAGCAAGACCGCCATTTGCAAAAGTCAAACGTATATCTTCGTCTAATCCCGTCTTATCGCCCATAATTATTGCTTTCAAAAAGTCAGCAGTCGATTTTGACAGATGACTTCTTTCGATGCGAGATTCAATATACTCTCTAATATTATAGAAGAAATGTCTTATACCTTTAGTTTGTCCTACAACTTCAATATGCTTTGGCGATACCCAACCGCTATAAAGTATTCCTGCACTTTTCATCATTGGCATGATCTTTCGTCCAATGGAAGTAGTGTCAGATGCTATGTGATGAAGATATTTAGAAGGAATCTTTATTATATCTCCGGTAGAAACCTCTGTAACTCCAGTTCTGATTCTTGCTTTTGCACCATTTGTGCCTTCTATTACAGCGTCTATCCTGTCTCCGTATGTCTTTGTCAAAACTCCTGTGACTTCACAATACAAGCTGTCAGGAGACGCACCTCCATAGATTTCTTCGATAGCAGCAGGTCGGCTAAATGACTCATTTGTAACGCCAATTCCTAAAAAAAGAAGTATCGCCCAAGCGATGTGCCATTTCCCAGCCTTGTAAGCAGCTACAGGATCTGAAGATTTCTTGATTAGAAATATGTAAATGGCAATGGCACAAGCTATAGGAAACACTCCGACCCACCAAGGTATTTCCAATACCTTGGACATCACTATGCCACCGGCAAGGGAAAGCATTGGAATCAGAGGTCCCTTTAGCAGATTAGCCATTTTTCTGCATATATATGCAAATCAAGATTTCCCAACTATACTTGATCGTTCCATATTTTCCATGCACCCACTGCTTGAAGTCTAAGCATTTCCAGTCCATTGCTGATAAAGCATCCATGAGATTTGCATATTTTCATAAACAATGTCTCTGCCGGATTATAGACTAAGTCAAAGCATATTTGTCCTGCATGAAGATATTCGTATGGAAATGGAGCCGCTTTGTCGACATCAGGACTTGTTCCAAGAGGGGTACAGTTGACTACAACTTTTGCTTCTTTCACCATTTCCGGTGTCAATTCTTCGTAAGCTAAGCAATCATCACGATGAGTCCTTCCGATGAGTTGTGTGTCAAAACCAAGGTTGTGCATTGACCACACTACAGCTTTTGAAGCTCCTCCGCTTCCAAGTACAAGAGCCAAAGGATTTTCTGCAATATTCTGATTATATGTAGTCCCTGATTTTCTAAGGACTTCCTTCATTGATTCCGTGAAACCAAATGCATCAGAGTTGTATCCTTTCAGAAAAATTTTTCCTGAATCTTCACTTCTTGAAATCTTGATGACATTTACAGCCCCAATACCTTTTGCTTCTTCACTTAATTCATTAAGGAATTTCAATGCTTCTACTTTATATGGGATAGTCACATTAAGTCCCTTAAGCAGAGGATGCTCAGCAATAAGAGAGGGTAGGAGATCTATGCTTGAAAGAGGGTAGAGGTAATATCTTGCCGGTATACCCTCTCTTTCAAATTTTTCGTTGAAATATTTCGCAGAAAAAGAATGTCCGAGAGTTTTCCCTATCAGTCCGTATTCTTCTTTTACCATATCACCACCCTTTCTTCTTCTGGACGCCACATGGCATCACCTTCTTTGATTTCAAATGCTTTGAAAAATTCATCAATATTCTTAAGAGTAGCATTTACTCTTAATTTTCCAAGAGAATGAGGATCTGTCTTTGTACTCAATTTTATTTCTTCTTCCCTTATATTGCCGGCCCAAACATTAGCGTATGCAATATAGAATCTCTGAATGGGAGAGAATCCGTCGATATCTGTAATTTCTTTATCTTTTAAACTGTCAAGATATGCAGTCAAAGATATTCTAAGACCCCCTTGGTCAGCAATATTCTCGCCAAGAGTATAGCGTCCGTTTGCATGTACTCCCGGAGCCACTTCTATAGCATCGAATTGCTCCACCAGTTTGTCAGAAAGAGCCTTGAATTTGACGGAGTCCTCATTAGTCCACCATTCTGCGAGATTACCATTTTTATCAAATTGTCTGCCACTGTCGTCAAATCCGTGAGTCATCTCATGTCCGATAATCACACCGATAGCTCCATAATTTAGGGCATCATCTGCAGTCGGATCAAAATATGGTGGCTGAAGTATGGCTGCCGGGAAGCATACCTCATTGGTTGTAGGATTATAATATGCATTCACAGTCTGAGGAGTCATGTGCCATTCAACTTTATCAACAGGCTTATTCATTTTAGAATAATTGTCCCTTACATACCATTTAGATGCTTCAAGCACATTCTCAAGATAGGATTTCTTTCTGTCAATATGAATCTCCGAATAATCTTTCCATTTGTCGGGATAACCAATTTTCACTTTGAAAGTAGAGAGTTTGTCAAGAGCTTTTGCTTTGGTCTCATCGCTCATCCAGGATAGGTTTTCGATATGCTTTCCGAGTGCTGTTCTGAGGTTCTCTACAAGATGCTTCATCGCTTCTTTGCTCTCTTCAGGAAAGTATTTCTCTACATAGAGTTTGCCTACTGCTTCCCCAAGCATGGAGTTTGGAATAGCCATCGAACGTTTCCAACGAGGTTTTAATTCCTCTTGTCCGCTCATGACACGTCCGTAAAGCTCGAAACTTGCATTTATAAAATCATCACTAAGAAGATTGGTTGCATCATTGACAGTCTCAAATGTCATGTAGTCCTTAATTTCTTGATCGGAAAGAGTAGGAATATAATTGGTAATGAAGTCAGTAAATGCAGGATTTGCCACATTTGCCTTATCGACGTTTTCCAGACCTAACAGACGGAAATAAGTATCCCAATCAAATTTAGGATATTTTGACTTTATTTCCGTTATCGTCATGATATTGTATCTTTTCCTTGGATCTCTCCGATCCTCACGTGTCATCTTATTGCGGGCAAATTCTATTTCAAGCTTAATGACCGAATTCCATACCCGTTCTTGAGCATCTTCGTCATAACCTATTAGTTCCATTGCCTTTTTCACATATTTTTTATAAGCGGCAAGGATCGTAGCATTGGTTTCGCTTTCTTCCAAATAATAATCTCGGTCGCCAAGTCCGAGTCCGACTTCTCCGATGTGAAGGATGTTCATGTCTGAATTCATGGCATCTGTTCCTACACCCGTTCCGAAGAAACTGCTCCCTATTCCATTGTGTTGCCACGCAAGCAATTCCTCAAGATTGTCAATATCTGCCTTGTTGATCTTTTCAAGCAATGGTTTCAAGGGCTCATATCCTTCTTTGTTAAGTCTCTCCTCATCCATACCCATGGCATAAAGATCACTTACTTTTTGAGCGACAGTGCCAGCCACTTTTGCATCTTCATGATTCGAAAGATTAAGTATAAGATCTTTCAATTGTTCGCGGGCTTGCTCACGTAAAAAGTCAAACATGCCGAATCTTGAGTATTCAGCGGTCAGAGGATGTTGTTCAATCCATCCTCCATTACTATATTGATAAAAATCTTCTCTCGGCGAGGTGTTTGTATCAAGATTATTTAGAATAATTCCGTGTTGCATATCATTCATAATTCTAATTTCTTTGTTGGAGTTCTTCCAGCTCCATAGTTGCAAGTTCCCAAAGAGACATCCCATTTTCAAGATTTTTCTGTGCCTTTGAATATGCATCGAGAGTCTCTTGAGAAGAGTCGCCGGAAGCTATCTTATCCTCAATCTCTTTTTGAAGCGATTCGAGACGCTCGATTTCGGCTTCAGCATCTTTCACCTTCTTCTCAGCTTTCTTTAAAACCTTATCTTTTGCTTTTTGCTCAGCGTATGATAGCTTTTGAGAATTTTGAGGTTTAGCCGGCTCTTGTTGACTTGATTTTGTATTGACATCGGCTTCCGATACTGTTGCTTCCGAAACTTGCTTGCCGGTAGGAGATTTGGTGAGTTCAAGATCTCTAAGGTTTTCAAGATTCTTAGAACGCAAGAAATCATATATACCACCAAGATTCTCCTTAACTTTTCCACCTCCGAACTCATATACCTTTTCTACGAGACCGTCAAGAAAATCGCGGTCGTGGCTGACGACAATGACTGTCCCGTCAAAGTCTCGAATTGCATCTTTGAGAATATCTTTGGTTTTTAGGTCAAGGTGATTGGTAGGTTCGTCAAGAATTAGGAAGTTGACCGGTTCGAGAAGCAATTTAATCATAGCCAATCGGGTCTTTTCTCCTCCTGAAAGCACTTTGACCTTTTTGTCGGAAGCCTCGCCTCCAAACATGAAAGCTCCGAGGATATCCCTTATCTTAAGGCGGATATCCCCGACAGCTACATTGTCGATAGTTTCGAAGACTGTAAGATTTTCATCCAGAAGCTGAGCTTGATTCTGTGCAAAATATCCAATCTTGACATTATGCCCTAACTTCAGCATACCGGTATGATCAATCTCTCCCATGATGCACTTTACGAGAGTAGACTTTCCTTCACCATTCTTGCCGACGAAAGCGACCTTTTCTCCTCGTCTGATTCTGAATTCAGCATGGTCAAACACTTGATGATCGCCGTATGCTTTTCCCACATCTTCAAGGATAAGAGGGAAATCTCCTGAACGTGGAGCCGGAGGGAATTTTAGTCTTAGACGTGAATTATCAACTTCATCCACTTCAATCGGAACAATCTTTTCAAGTTGTTTGATTCGGCTTTGCACCTGGATTGCCTTGGTAGCCTGATAACGGAATCTTTCAATGAAAGCTTTGATGTCTGCAATCTGTTTTTGTTGATTCTCGTAGGCTCGCATCTGCTGCTCAACGCGTTCTTTTCTTAACTCCGTATAGGGAGTATAACTCACCTTATAATCGTAGGCTTTGCCACAAGAAATCTCTATTGTTCGGCGAGTTACATTGTCAAGAAAAGCACGGTCGTGGCTCACGAGCATTACAGCCTTGGCTTTAGTCTGCAAAAACTGTTCAAGCCACTGAATAGATTCTATATCAAGATGGTTGGTAGGCTCATCAAGAAGAAGAAGGTCCGGTTTTTGCAGAAGAATTTTAGCCAACTCTACACGCATACGCCAACCACCGGAAAATTCAGATGTTGGTCTGTCGAAATCTTCACGGTTAAAGCCAAGTCCTATCAATGTCTTTTCCACTTCAGCCTCCATATTGTCGGCTCCTTCCATCGACAACCTGTCGTTAAGATATTCAATGTCTTCTATGAGTTTAGCGTAAGAGTCGCTCTCATAGTCAGTGCGAGTGGCAAGCTGATTGTTAAGATCATCAAGACGCGCCTTGTGCTCGTCTATGTGCGCAAAAGCCTTGCGTGCTTCATTTATTATAGAAGTGTCATCGGCAAGCTTCATCTGCTGAGGAAGATAACCTATTGTGACTTCAGTAGGTTTGGAAACCGTTCCGGAAGTCGGTTGTTGGAGTCCGGATATGATCTTAAGCAGAGTAGATTTGCCTGCACCGTTTTTTCCGGCGAGGCCAATCTTATCAGTTTTGTTAATGACGAAACTGACGTCAGAGAATATCGGACGTGCGGAAAATTCCATCGTGAGGTCGTTGACACTTACCATATTTGAGTTGTTGAGGATGTGAGATTGTTTAGTAAGGCTGAAAGTTAATAATTATGACTTGATTTAGCTTGAAAGTAAGCAATTATGCATGATGCAACTCATCATGATATTTAATAGCGGCTTCCATAAAAGAGTGGAAGAGCGGATGAGGATTGAGCACTGTACTGGAGTATTCCGGGTGATACTGCGTGCCTATCATCCATCTTTTGCCGGGTATTTCCACTACTTCTACGAGATGAGATTTTGGATTCTCTCCAACACAAATCATGCCAGCTTTTTCAAATTCTTCTCGGAAAGCATCATTAAATTCATATCTGTGGCGGTGTCGCTCACTGATATCGGTCTTTCCGTATGCTTCTGCTACATGACTACCCGGTTTCAGCCTACATTCGTATGCACCGAGACGCATAGTGCCACCCATGTTGGAGATATGCTTCTGTTCCTCCATCATATCAATGACGTTGTGCTTTGTCTGAGGATCCATTTCAGTGCTATTGGCATCTTCATATCCAAGCACGTTGCGGGCAAATTCAATTACCATACATTGCATTCCAAGGCAAATGCCAAATGTTGGGATGTCGTTTTCCCTACACCATTTTAATGCAACAAACTTACCTTCTATTCCACGGTTGCCGAATCCCGGAGCTATGATGACGCCATCAAGTCCATTCATCTTTTCAGCTACATTCTCTTCGTTGAGTTTCTCACTATGGATGTATATGAGGTTCAGTTTATGATGGCAATATGTAGCGGCCTGGAAAAGGGATTCATTGATAGATTTATAGGCATCCTGGAGTTCGACATATTTGCCAACGAGACCAATTGTCACCACCTTTTCGGCAGTGTGAATCTTTTCCACGAAATCAAGCCAAGGCTTCAGCAATGGTTCTCCATAGACCGGTACATGCATCTTACGCAATACAATTCCATCCATATTCTGGCTGTGGAGCATCAAAGGCACTTCATAAATGCTTGGACAGTCGAGCGACTGGATTACTGCATCTTTAGCAACGTTGCAGAATTGAGCGATTTTTGCACGCATTCCTTCCGGAATGTCATGTTCCGTTCGAAGCACGAGCAAGTCAGGCTGAATGCCGAGTTGCTGCAGTTGCTTCACAGAGTGTTGTGTCGGTTTTGTCTTCAGCTCCTTAGCAGCATGGAGATATGGCATATAAGTAAGATGTATGCAAAGCGCACTGTCGCCCATTTCCCAACGAAGCTGGCGTACTGCCTCAAGGAAAGGCAAGGATTCAATATCGCCAACAGTACCTCCAATTTCAGTAATGATGAAGTCAAATTTACCGGTATCACCTAAGAGTTTGACATTTCTTTTTATCTCATCAGTTATGTGAGGGATTATCTGGACAGTCTTGCCGAGATAGTCTCCATGACGCTCTTTGTCAATGACATTTTGATAAATTCGTCCTGTAGTGACGTTGTTGGCGCGAGAAGTGGGCACGTTTGTGAAGCGTTCGTAATGTCCGAGATCCAGGTCGGCCTCATGACCATCTTCTGTGACGTAACACTCACCATGTTCGTAAGGGTTAAGGGTTCCTGGGTCGATGTTGATATAAGGATCAAACTTTTGGATTGTGACCCGATAGCCGTGTGCATTAAGCAGACAGGCAAGAGAGGAGGATATGATTCCTTTTCCAAGGGAAGAGACTACTCCTCCGGTAACAAAAATGTATTTTGTCTCCATGCTGTAAATATTTTTTCAGCACACAAAATTACAACATTTTTCGGACATATCCAAACAATATTTTATCAAAAAAAATCGAAAAAATTTGCGGATTTTGATTCTATTTGTTAATTTTGAAAATTGA
>JAIDTL010000035.1:95642-134493 GCA_029060725.1 Muribaculaceae bacterium
TATGTAGTTTGATAGCTCTTTTGAGCTGTTCAATTTGTTATCAAAAGTATTCAAAAATAGAAATCTAACAATTAAAACGATAAAAATGGAAGAAAATCTCGTGAAAACATGCCTTCATGACCGCCATGTGAAACTTGGGGCTCTTATGTCTCCATTCGGTGGTTTTGATATGCCGATTCAGTATAAGGACATCACAACAGAGCATAATGCAGTGCGCAATGATGTCGGTGTGTTCGACGTCAGCCACATGGGCGAAGTGCGCGTGAAGGGTCCGGAAGCTGAAAAATTCGTTCAGCACATTTTCGTCAATGACGTGGCTGGAGCACCTGACGGACAAATCTTCTATGGTATGATGTGTTATGAAAACGGCGGTACTGTTGACGATCTACTTGTATATAAGGTGAACGACAACGAATACTTCCTTGTGATTAACGCTGCCAACATTGCAAAAGATGTAGCGTGGATTTTCGAAAAAGCCGAAGGCTATGACATCAATGTGGAGAACGAAAGTCCGTATTATGGTGAACTTGCCGTGCAAGGACCTAAGGCTGAAGAAGTGCTTTCCAAGATTCTCGGTCTTCCTCTCGAAGAAATTGCATTCTACAATTTCAAGACTTATCATCTTGACGGAGAAGATGTGATCATCAGCCGTACCGGCTATACAGGTGAGGACGGATTTGAAGTATATGGTTCTCATGACTACACAGTTCGCCTGTGGGATAAACTCATGGAAGCGGGAGTGCAACCTTGTGGTCTTGGATGTCGGGATACACTTCGTTTTGAAGTTGGTCTTCCACTATATGGTGATGAACTTTCTGCCGACATCACTCCGATTGAGGCAAGCCTTTCAATGTTTGTAAAACTCGACAAGGAAGAATTCATAGGCAAAGAGGCTCTTGCTCTTCAGAAAGCAGAAGGAGTAAAGCGTCGCATCGTCGGAATAGAGCTTGAAGGAAATGCAATTCCTCGCCATGGATATCCGGTTGAAGTAAATGGGGAAGTGGTAGGTGAAATCACTACCGGTTATCGCTCCATATCCACTGGAAAATCAGTTGCTATGGCAATGATCCAGAAACCATTTGACAAACTCGGAACAGAAGTGGAAGTGCGTATCCGCAAGAAGACATTCCCCGGAAAAGTTGTCAAAAAACGCTTCTACGATAAAAACTATAAGAAATAAAAATATATAAAGACTTTAAGGACCTTAATGTCTTTAAAGTCCTTAAGGTCATTAATCACCGGAATTAATTTTAAAATATAATAACAATGACTATCAAAGAAAATCTCCGCTATGCGGAATCTCATGAATGGGTAAGCCTCGACGGCGAAATCGCAACTGTTGGTATCACTGACTATGCACAACACGCTCTTGGCGATATTGTATACGTAGATATGCCTGAAGTTGGCGACGAAGTGACAGCAGGCGAAGAATTTGGTGCAGTAGAATCAGTGAAGGCTGCTTCAGACCTTTATTCACCGGTTAGCGGAGAAGTGGTTGAGATCAACGAAGCTCTTGAAGACGAACCGGGTCTCATCAACCAAGATGCCTTTGCTAATTGGATCATGAAAGTGAAAGTTTCTGACCCTTCAGAAGTTGAAGGACTTCTTGATGCAGAAGCTTACGCTAAGATTTGTGAAGAATAATTAATTTAATGCAGAATGCATAATTCAGAATGCATAATCACTAGGTCCCGATATGAGCGGCTCCAATTAAGAATTATGCATTAAGAATTATGCATTAAACAAAATTATGAATAGATATATTCCGCATACCGAAGAAGACATTAAGGTTATGCTTGAGAAAATCGGGGTGAAATCTACCGATGAATTGTTCTCAGACATTCCTGAAGAAGTAATCTTCAAAGGTGAATACGATATTCCTTCTGCTATGTCGGAAGTGGAACTTCGTAAGCATTTCCAAGATCTTGGCGATAAAAATACTCGCTTGAAGATTTTTGCAGGTGGAGGAGCCTACGACCATTATTCTCCGTCAGTCATCGGACATTTACTTGCAAGGAGTGAGTTCTATACTGCCTATACTCCTTATCAACCGGAGATTTCTCAGGGAACGCTCCAGTATATTTTTGAATATCAGAGCATGATATGCGAACTGACAGGTCTTGAGGCAAGCAATGCTTCCATGTATGACGGCGCTACAGCTACAGCTGAGGCTGCCATGATGATGGTAGCTTCTGTTAAGAAGAAAAACCGGGTAGCAATATCAGCAACTTTATCACCTCGAGTAGTAGAAGTCGTGAAGACATATACCAAGTTTCATGGCGTTGACTTGTCGATCATTCCGGAAAAAGATGGAGTGACTGATCTCAATGCTCTTGCTGAAATACTTGAAGGAGGAGATGTAGCCGGGGTAATAGTCCCATGTCCCAATAAATATGGAATAGTTGAGGACTTCTCCGGTCTTGCAGAAAAAGTACATTCGGTCAAGGCACTTCTTGCCATGAATTGCGATCCTTCTGCACTTGCAGTGCTTCGCACGCCGGCAGAGTGGGGTGCAGACATTGCTTGTGGTGATGGTCAGACACTTGGAATGCCTTTGCAGTTTGGCGGTCCATATCTCGGATTCATGGCTTGTTCAAAAGCTCAGCTCCGCAAGATGCCCGGACGCGTAGTTGGAGCTACCAAAGATGCCGATGGAAAACGTGCATTCGTACTTACCCTTCAGGCTCGTGAGCAACATATCAGACGCGAAAAAGCAACTTCCAACATCTGCTCCAACCAGAGTCTGATGGCACTCTACGCTACTGTATATGTGGCTCTGATGGGCAAGAATGGACTCGAGGAAGTCAACAAGCTCAGTTGCGATGGAGCTCATTATCTTTATAATAAGTTGCTTGCAACCGGAAAATTCCATAAAGTATTTGACAAACCGTTCCTGAAAGAATTTACAGTACGAACAGACCTTGATGTCAAGAAAGTCAACGAATATCTTGCATCCAAGGGATATATGGGTGGCATAGACCTCGGGAACGGACTTGTAGAGTTTGCAGTGACAGAGAAGAGAACAAAGGAAGAAATAGACGAATTGGTAACATTAATGCTGGAGGCTTAAGAAGATGAAATACTACGATAAACTGATATTTGAACTTTCACGTCCCGGCCGTGTCGGTTATGAACTGCCGAAAAATGATTTCGCAACTGACGGCGAAAAGGAAATTCCGTCTGATCTTCTCCGTAAGTCTTCTCTCGATCTCCCTGAAGTTTCGGAACTCGATGTAGTGCGCCATTACACCAATCTATCTAATAAGAACTTTGGTGTAGATACCGGTTTCTATCCTCTCGGAAGTTGCACTATGAAGTATAATCCGAAGATTAATGAGGAAGTGGCAACAATGACGCAATTCGCTGAATTGCACCCGCTTCAGAATCCGGAGACAGCACAAGGTGCACTTGAACTATATTGGAATCTTCAGAATGCTCTTGCCAATCTTGCAGGTTTTGAGGAGTTCACACTCAATCCATACGCAGGAGCTCACGGCGAGCTCACCGGCCTGATGGTGATGAGAAGTTATCATAAATCACGTGGCGACCACAAACGCACCAAGATCATTGTGCCTGACTCAGCTCACGGCACTAATCCAGCATCTGCTATGGTGGCCGGTCTTGAAGTGGTAGAAGTGAAGAGTCGGCCAAATGGTTCTATAGATATTGAAGACCTCAAACCACTTCTAAATGATGAAGTGGCAGGCATCATGATGACCAATCCTAATACTCTCGGCATGTTTGAGACTGAGATAGTAGAGATTGCAAAACTCGTTCACGAAGCTGGTGGGTTGCTTTACTACGATGGAGCAAACTTCAACCCTCTTCTTGGCAAGGTTCGTCCGGGCGATATGGGATTCGATATAATGCATATCAATCTTCATAAGACCTTCTCCACGCCTCACGGTGGTGGTGGTCCCGGTAGTGGTCCGGTAGGTGTGGCAAAACATCTGGTGCAATTCCTGCCAAATCCTCATGTCAAGAAGGATGATAACGGTAAGTTTTATGTTGAAAATGGTGATGAAGCACTTGGAAGTGTATCCACATTCTTCGGAAATTTCGGAGTCATGATGAAAGCATACGCCTATATCTTGAGTCTTGGCAAAGAAGGAATCAAAGAAGTGGGTCCGATGGCGACACTTAATGCCAATTATATTAAGGAAAGCCTTAAGGATGACTATCTGCTTCCCATTGAAGGAGCTTGCAAGCATGAGTTTGTATTCGATGGACTTAAAGACAAGTCGACCGGAGTGACAACCCTTAATGTCGCAAAGCGTTTGCTCGACTATGGCTTCCATGCACCAACAATATATTTCCCGCTTCTTTTCCACGAGTCAATGATGATCGAGCCTACTGAGACCGAAAGTCTTGAGACACTCAACGAATTTATTGATGTAATGCACAAAGTAGCTAAGGAAGCGCGTGAGACTCCCGATGAAGTGAAGAATGCACCTCTCACTACAATCGTGCGTAAGCTCGACGAAACCACAGCTGCCAAGAATCCAATTCTGAACTACAAAGCTCTTAAAAATTCATGAAAATCATTATAATCGGTGCAGGTCCCGGAGGATATGAGACTGCTCTTGAAGCGGCAAAAAGAGGGCACGATGTGACTCTTTTCAATGGCGACCGACTCGGTGGCACATGTCTTAATGAGGGTTGCATTCCTACCAAATGCTTGTGCCGTAATGCTGAAATGATTGCATCCTTTAAGGAGGCTGAGAAATTCGGAGTAGATGACTTCACCTTCACGCTCGACTACAATAAAGTAGTCGAGCGTAAGAAGGAAGTTGTAGATACCCTTCGCAATGGGATTGACTCTATGCTTAAGAGTGCCAAGGTCAATGTTGTGAATGCAAAAGCTTCATTTAAGGATGCTCACATTGTAGTGGCCGACGACATAGAATATTCTGCTGATTACATCATAATAGCTACGGGCTCCTCCTCCAAATCTCTTCCTATTGACGGACACGACCTCGAATGCGTCAAGGATTCCTCTCAGATGCTCGACATCGAATATATTCCGGAGTCTTTGACTATAATTGGAGGTGGTGTGATCGGTATGGAATTTGCCAATATCTTCGCATCATTTGGATCGAAAGTGACAGTGATAGAATATATGAAACAAATTCTTCCTCCATTTGATTCAGACATAGCAAAGCGTCTGAAACAGGCTCTTTCAAAGAAGGGAATTAAGATTGTGACCGGAGCTGCTGCAAAGAAGATAGAACAGAATGAAGATTATGAAGTAGTAGTCACATACGAAGTAAAAGGAAAGGAAGAAAGCGTAGTCAGTTCGGATCTTCTCATGGCTGTGGGGCGTGCTCCGCGCGTAGAAGGCCTGAATCTCGAGGCTGCCGGCATAGAATATTCTCCTAAAGGCATAGTCGTAGACGGCTGGATGCGAACTAACGTCCCTCATATCTTAGCAATAGGCGATGTCAATGCCAAGATGATGCTTGCTCATGTCGCTACATTCCAAGGCATACATGCATTAAATGCTATTGATGGAAAAGAAGATAAAATCAACTTCGATATTGTGCCGAGTGCTGTCTTTGTTGTGCCGGAATGTGCAATGGTCGGTCTGACGGAAGAGGCTTGTAAAGCACAGGGAATAGAAATACGCAAGGGACTAAGTTTCTTCCGTGCAAATGGTAAGGCTCTTGCCATGGGAGAACCTGACGGTATTTGCAAACTGATATTCCGTAAAGAAGATGGTAGGCTTATCGGCGCCCATATCATGGGAGTTGAAGCAGCCGATCTTGCCCAGCAATGTGCCGATCTTATGAATGCGGAGATGACTCTCGAAGAAATCCAAAATGTGATTTTCGGTCATCCTACTGTTTCGGAAGTAATCCTCTCGGCTTGCCATAATGCTTGAGATGAAACCAGATTTAATAGTTTCATTAACATCATTTCCGGCAGCGATTGATTATGCCATATTAGCAATTAAATCGTTGCTGAAAGGAAATCTTTTGCCCGACAAACTAATTCTTTATCTTACTTTTGATCAGTTTAAAGAATGTGGGTTGCCTGAGGAATTGAAGTCTTTGGAAAGGGAAAATGAAATTTTTGAAATCAGAGACTATCCGCATGATATAAGATCTTATAGAAAGCTTATTCCAGCACTTAAAGATTTTCCTGATGCCGTTATTGTCACAGTAGATGATGATGTCTACTATGATAAGGACATGCTAAGTGATTTGTTGACTCTTCACAATAAATATCCTGATGCAATAATAGCCAATAGGGTTAAAATTGTAGATCCATCTCAGCCTTATAAGAACTGGAAAAAAATAAGATGGTATGATTTTCTGACTGAAAAGATCAAGATTGATCCGCGAATCATCCAGACCGGAGTAGGAGGAGTCTTGTATCCCCCTCATGCTTTGAAGGCAGAAATGCTCGATGAAAAACTTTTCATGAACTTGGCTCCTACTACGGATGATATTTGGTTTTGGGCTTCAGCCATAGCAAATGGGAGGACCGTCATTCCTATGCCATACGGACGTCATAACAAACCCAAAGCAGCAGGCAAACCGAAAGAATTATCATTGAAGACAGTCAATTTTAAAGCAGGTACAAGCAGAAATGACGAAGCTTTAAAAGCAGTATTCAGTCATTATCCTGATATTAAAGAAAAGATAGACTCCGACTCAATTTAAGTCGGAGTCTATCTTTAATGCCCTTTTATTACTAATACCTCTGAGTATCATCAAGCTTTAGGATTAAATTTCAAAAGATGACTTATCAGGAAGTATTGATTCAAATGCATCCCGGATGTTACTCATCACTTGATCGTAGTTTTTGATATGCACATTGTCGTTGAGACAAACAAGAGCGTATGATTGCTTTCTGATAGCTTCTGCAGCTTGTTTTGGTTTGATCATAAGTGGAAACATCTTAGTGTCCTGATATGTATTGTATGGCATAAAATTGCCTTTGCATATTTGCCATGTCCGAAACAATTCAGGAGTGTAATCAGAGACCTTTCTAAAGCGGTTGGCAGACGTCTCAGTAAGTTCTGTTCCCGCAGCTTCCCATACTTCAGTGAAAGTTTCCTTTAGATAAGGCTGGGCATTATGAGGAATGCGCAACGTGATGAAACGGGAATATGGAATCAAAAGATAATTCATCAAAGCCTTTGAGCCATACGACTTATCAAACCATTTGTCATGATATTGCTTCATGACAGTTTTTTTGTCGAAGTGCTGATTAATAATGCGAATGTTGTTCTTTATCCTTATGTAGTATTGCGACCAAGATGGATTATATTGAAATGCAGCTATGTCGCGAGGCAGTCCGTTTAAAAAGAAACGCTCTTCCTTCACCGGACGTATGATGAAGAAGTCATCATTGAAATAGATGAAATGATCAGCTAACCCGGGTATACGATGCATATAACGCTCTATCACCACAGAATTGAAAGTAGGCAAAAATTCAGCTGGTATGAAATCTTTATGCCTGACGATGTTGAGTTTCGGATTTGACAGATTGAGCCATTCCGGTGGATTTCCGGAACTTATAAAGTGAATCTTTCTTACCCATGGCGCAAATTTTTCGACACCTCGAAACCAATACTTCAAAAATCCATAGTCGCGAAAGCGAGCTACTGAGACACCGTTTTTCTCATTATCTTTTTTACCGGAATATTTCTCAAATTCGATTTTCCAATCAGGATCATCCATGTTGACCCAGGTCACAACTATATCTATATCCATAATCAGTCGTAGTAACGTTTTGCTCTGCTTTTTGTGTCAAAATCGAAGAAATGTACAACCCGCATCAAATTAATAAATGACTTTGTGTTAGTTCTCAATAATTTAGCTCTAAGCCAATACTTAGGATTCATTTTTAATAAAGAGGGCAAACGATATTCATTTAGTTTATTCGAAATCCTTTGAATGCCTTCCTGCCTGACCTCTTCATTTTTCTCTTCCCGAGCTATTCTTTTAGCAGCCAATACAGCCGATTTATTAATATATGCGTTTTTCCAATCTTGAGAGATATTAGAATCCTGTATATAGTCGAACATTTTCATCCTTTCTATGCAAGATAAGAAAAAATCATATCTGTTCTTGCTTGGATTAGTATGAGTGATGCTCCCGATTCTCATTCTATAGTGATAGAGCGGAGTAGGATCAATGGCAACCTTATTTACATTTTTTAGCCATTGTCCATATACAAACATATCTTCAAAAGTTCTTCCATCCGGAAAAGAGGTGGTGATGATTTCTCTTTTGTGAAGTTTATTGCACATATAACTTGGGAATTTTCCTAAGCCAATGCCACGAATAGTCTCTTTCCCATCTATTACTTTTCTTTGTCTGACATAGTGCTTGATAGATTGTCGGCCCCTGTACTCCTTTATGACTCCTACCATAGAAATATCTGCATCGTTTTCAATGATAAGATTATATAATGTCTCATACATAGAAGGTTCTATCCAATCATCAGGATCGGTCCAGCCTATAAATTTCCCTTCAGCCATCTTTAGGGCAGTATTTCTTGCATTAGATACTCCTCCATTCTTTTGATGTATCACTTTGAAACGTCCATCTGCTTCTGCATATTCGTCACAAATGGCAGGCGAAGAATCGGTGCTTCCATCATCAACAAGCACACACTCCCAGTCTGAAAATGTCTGTGCTTTAATTGAATCAAGACATTCCTTTAAATACATTTCCACATTATAGATCGGAACTAAAATACTAATTAGAGGCTTTTCCATCTGTTTTATGATTTGAGCTGCAAAATTAATAATTTTTTTTATTATTAGCAACTTGATCATATTCTCATATTCTATGAGATATGAACTGATACCTTAATCTTTTGATTTGGTAGTATAAAATAAAAATGTTAACTTTGCAAAGACAAATCAAAATAATATGTCATTTCATTATCATAAATTTTGTCTTAGTTTCCGCCATAGGATAAAAGAACTATTTTACAGTATCAGGTATCTCTCTTTCTTTTCAGGATGGGATGAAGTAGACAAAGAGGAAAGAAATGCAGGAATTGCTATGATAGATGGACGATTCCGGCATGGCGGAATATGCGATCGCTTTAAGGGTATGATATCTCTTTACAATTATTGCCGCTATGTAGGAAAACCGTTTAGAATAAGATATTATTTCCCTTTTGAGCTTACTGATTACCTCGTTCCAAATAAATATGACTGGAGAATTAGTGATAAGAATATTTCTAATTCTATATGGCATGTGCGCCCTCTCTGCACAAGAAAAGAGAATGGTAAAAGGCTTTTAAAATTAAAGACTAACAAGCAGATTCGTTTTTATGGGAATAGAGATCTTTCAGAATTCCTTCAATATCCCCCTTTTAATGACGATTGGGGAGATATTTTCAACTATTTATTCAAGCCCTCTCCATTGGTTCAAGGACAATTGGATTATCATAAAGAGGCAATAAATGGAGAATACGTAGCAGCTGCTTTTAGATTTCAGAATTTATTGGGAGATTTTGAAGAATATCATTGTGCTTCCATAACAAATTCTGACGAAAAAGAACAATTGATTTCCGCGAATATTGAAGAATTAAAGAAAATACATGAAGATAATCCGGATAAGATCATACTGGTCACTGCTGACAGCAGCACCTTTCTTGAACGGGCATCCGAATTGGAGTATGTATATGCCATTAAAGGGAAACAAGCGCATGTAGACACAAAAAATGTCAATCAATCAAATGCTATGAAATCTTTCATAGATTTTTATATGCTGGCAGGCGCAAAAAAAGTTTATGGTATTGTAATAGATGATATGTATCCTTCAGACTTTCCTGTGTGTGCTGCAAAAATTGGCCACGTGCCTTTTATTCGCATTGCAAAAAGACATAAATTATAATCTTACGAGTAACAGAGACATCACTTATGGCTAAAACAAAAGTAATAGCATTTTATCTTCCCCAGTTCTATCCTACAAAAGAAAATGATGAATGGTGGGAGCCCGGATTTACGGAATGGACGAATGTAGCTAAAGCCAAGCCTCTATTTAAAGGTCATTATCAACCGAGAATTCCTCAAGAATTGTCTTTTTATGATCTAAGAGTGCCGGATGTAAGGGAAAAACAAGCAGAGTTAGCCCGACAAGCCGGTATTGATGGTTTCTGTTATTGGCATTATTGGTTTGGCAATGGCAGACGCCTTCTATCTGAAGTATTCGAAGAAGTTGTAGCGTCACAAAAGCCGGATTTCCCATTTTGTTTATGCTGGGCTAACCATTCATGGTATCAAAAGACATGGGAACCTGATAAGCCTAATAAACTCTTGATGGAGCAGACCTATCCCGGAGTCGAAGATTATGCTGCTCACTTCAATGCCATGTTGCCGGCATTTAAAGATCAGCGCTATATGAGGTCTGAAGATGGAAGATTGATATTTGGAATATTTGAACCAATTGAAACTCCCCAGCTTAATGAGTTTATGGCAGTTTGGAACAAACTTGCAAAAGAAAACGGTTTAGTCGGATTTGAATTTTTTGCTCTTGTTAAGGGATCAAAGCAATTGGCTAAATTTAAGCAATCTGAATTTAAGTATGATAGAATTGTATATGATGGAATAAAGGATTCTTTTAAAATAGTCAGGAAAAATTTATCTTACGAGATAAAAAGACTTTTTAAAAAGATCTTTAGAAGACCATATAAGCTTACGGACTATAAAGATTATGCAGATATCGCATACGAGAAATTCAAAGATAATCCTGACTTGACGCCTTGTATCGATCCTATGTTCGATCATTCCCCAAGAAGCGGAAGAAAAGCTATAATTCTCCATAATAATAACCCCAAACAATGGGGTGAATTGTGTAAAAAGGTAAAAGAATTGGTCGACGCAAGAGACCCAAAGGACCAATATATATTTATCAAGTCATGGAATGAATGGGGAGAAGGCAATTATATGGAGCCGGATAGAAAATTTGGCAGAGCATATATCAATGAAGCCGGAAAGGCATTTTTATCAACAAATCAAGCTCATCAAGGAGATTGACAAATTTTTTTTAATCTGCTTCTATATATTTATATTCAAATAATCAAATTAAGAATGTCGTTTCGCTTAAAAAATTTTTGTCTGGGATTTCGCCACACTCTAAAAGAATACTTCTATAGAATAAAGTATCTGTCTTGGTCTTCAAGTTGGGGAGAGGTAGATCCTTCTGAAAGAGAGTCAGGAATAGCCATGATAGACGGCACAATGTATCATGGAGGTATATGCGACCGCTTTAAGGGTATGATATCTTTTTACAACTATTGCCGATATGTAGGGAAACCATTCAGAATAAGATATAACTTTCCCTTTGAGCTGACAGAGTATATCGTGCCGAACAAGTATGATTGGAGAATTTCTGATAAAGATATATCCAAATCTATATGGCATGTTCGCCCGATATGTATGAGAGGGGAGAAGGGGAAACGGCTGCTCAAAATAAAAACAGATAAACAAATTCGCTTTTATAGTAACTTAAATCTTGAAAATTATCTTCACTTCCCTCCGTTTAATGATGATTGGGGAGAGACATTCAATTATCTTTTCAAACCGTCACCTTTGCTTCAAATGCACTTGGATCAGCATCGGGAGGCTATAGGGGGTGAGTATGTGGCTGCTGTGTTCCGTTTTCAAAATCTATTTGGTGATTTTAAAGAATATCGATACAGGACCAAAACCGATCCTGCATATCGGGAACAAATGATAAAAGCTAATATTGAGGAAATAAAAGAAATTCACATGCAGAATCCCGGCAAGAAGATACTTGTCACAGCAGACAGTAATACCTTTCTTGAGCAAGTATCAAAATTAGATTTTGTATATGCCATCAAAGGGAAGCAATCGCATGTAGACACAAAGAACGCACCTCAAACTAACGCAATAAAAGCTTTTATCGATTTCTATATGATTGCTGGAGCAACAAAAGTATATGGCGTTACAATTGATAAAATGTATAATTCACATTTCCCAATATGCGCCGCAAAAGTGGGTAATGTACCATTTATTCGTATCGTAAAGAAACTGCATTCGCAGTGATCTGGCTGTTTCTCTATGAAAAATTAGGATTTATTACAGAATTTTAGTAAATTTGCACATACCTTTCTTCTACATACAAAAGAAAGATTAAGTGAAAGTAAAAACGACCTATATAAAGTGAAAGTAGTACTTTTAGCCGGAGGTTATGGCTCTCGGATCTCCGAAGAATCCCAATACAAACCCAAGCCGATGATTGAAATCGGGGGAATGCCTATTTTGTGGCATATAATGAAGGAATATGCACATTTTGGCTTTACCGAGTTCATAATCTGTGCCGGCTACAAGCAGGAATACATCAAGCAGTGGTTTGCCAACTATTTTCTCTACAATTCTGATGTCACCTTCGATTTCCGTGATGATAAAAACGATATGACTGTCCATGAGAGCCATTGCGAGCCCTGGAAAGTCACCGTCGTAGATACGGGTTACAATACAATGACCGGAGGACGCATCAAGAGAATTCAGAAATACGTAGGCAACGAGCCGTTTCTTCTGACATACGGCGACGGTGTCTGTGACGTGGACATTGCTAAACTTGTGGAATTTCACAAGTCACATGGTAAGATTGCAACCTTGACTGCAGTAAAGCTCGCTCAAGACAAAGGAATACTTGATATAGGTGGAGACAATGCTGTGAAATCTTTCAGAGAGAAAAATATAGGTGATGGAGCCCCAATTAATGCTGGATATATGGTGCTTCAACCGGAGGTGTTCGACTATCTCGACGGAGACGAGTGCGTATTTGAACGCAAGCCACTTGAGACGCTTGCCAAAGAAGGAGAACTGATGTCGTATATACACGAAGGCTTCTGGCAATGCATGGACAATATTAGAGAGAAGAACATGCTTGAGAAGCTTCTCGTCAATAATGCTGCCCCATGGAAAAAATGGAATCGTGATATTCCAAAAAATTTCTGACAATTCAATATTCTTGATATATGAATAGAAAAGATGAACTCAAGAAGCAGATTCTTGAACTGACTAAAGAATATTATAAGGAAGTCCACGGAAAGCCGAAAGAATTCAAACCCGGCGAGACTTTTGTCAACTACGGAGGACGCTATTTCAATGACTCAGAGATGGTGAATCTCGTCGATTCCTCGCTTGATTTCTGGTTGACTGCAGGTCCGTGGGCTACCAAATTCGAGAAAGAATTTGCTAAATGGCTCGGAGTTCGTTATTGCTCCCTCACCAATTCAGGCTCATCTGCAAATCTCCTCGCTTTCTCAGCCTTGACTTCCCCCCAACTGGGCGACCGACAGATAAAACGTGGTGATGAGGTGATAACCGTTGCATGCGGTTTCCCTACTACGGTGACCCCTTGCATCCAGTATGGAGCAATCCCGGTATTCGTAGATGTGACTATTCCCGAGTATAATATAGATGTGACAAAACTTGAGGAAGCTCTATCTCCCAAGACAAAAGCTGTCATGATTGCACACTCACTCGGCAATCCATTCGATCTTAAAGCAGTCAAGAAATTCTGTGACAAACATCACCTCTGGCTCGTAGAAGATAACTGTGATGCTCTAGGCACTACATACGAGATTGCTGGGGAAATCCGCAAGACAGGAACTATAGGTGATATTGGCACAAGCTCTTTCTATCCTCCACACCATATCACGATGGGAGAGGGTGGGGCAGTCTATACAAACAATGCTCTGCTTTACAAACTTGTCAATTCATTCCGTGATTGGGGCAGAGATTGCTGGTGTATGGGTGGTGTGGACAACACATGCGGTTGCCGCTTTACAAAACAATTTGGAGAGCTACCTCTTGGATATGACCACAAGTATGTCTACTCACATTTCGGTTATAATCTCAAGGCAACCGACATGCAGGCTGCCATAGGATGTGCTCAGCTTGAGAAACTTGATGCCATTGTAGAAAGAAGGCGCCACAACTTCAAGATTCTTCGTGAGGGACTTGAAGGAACCCCTTGGCTCATTCTTCCGGAACCACAGAAGCACAGCAACCCGTCATGGTTCGGCTTTTTGATTTCCATACAACCGGATGCTCCGTTCACTCGCAATGAACTTGCCAAGTATCTTGAAGCTCATAAAATTCAGACTCGCAACCTCTTTGCCGGCAATCTCCTGAAGCACCCTGCCTTTGACCAGATGAAGAAGTCGGGGGAAGGATATAGAGTTATAGGAGACTTAATGAATACAGATTTTATAATGAACAATACTTTATGGATCGGAGTATATCCCGGTATGAGCGATGAGATGCTACAGTATATGATAAAGACGATCAAGGATTTTATCGATCAATACAAATGATTATGGACGTGGATATTTTCGACGGATTCTTTAAAGGGAAAAAAGTGCTCGTTACGGGACACACCGGTTTCAAAGGCTCTTGGCTTTCGATATGGCTTAACGAGCTCGGGGCGGAGGTTGTAGGAATCGGTCTTGACCCATATTCGGATAAAGACAATTTTGTTCTTTCAGGAATCGCTGACAGAATAAAGACGGATATACGAGCTGACATTCGCGACGGAGAGAAGTTGAAAGAGATATTCGATGAGTATAAGCCTGATATTGTCTTTCATCTTGCCGCTCAGCCATTGGTAAGACTAAGCTACGATATTCCCGTACAGACATATCAAACCAATGTCATGGGTACGATAAATGTACTTGAGGCTATCAGGGCTTTTGAAAGTGTAAAAGTCGGGATTATGATCACTACCGATAAATGCTACGAAAACAAGGAGCAGATCTGGGGATATCGAGAGAATGAACCTATGGGTGGATATGATCCCTACTCATCATCGAAGGGAGCAGCAGAGATTGCCATTTCCTCATGGCGTCGCAGTTACTTTAATCCTGACAATTATGATAGGCACGGCAAGTCTATTGCAAGTGTGAGGGCTGGAAATGTCATTGGAGGAGGAGACTGGGCTCTTGACCGCATAATACCTGACTGCATTCGTGCTTTGGAAACCGGTAAGCCTATCGACATCAGGTCGCCTAAATCAATTCGACCTTGGCAACACGTTCTGGAACCACTAAGCGGATATATGCTTCTTGCAAAAAAAATGTGGGAACACCCTACAGAATATTGTGAGGGATGGAACTTCGGTCCTCGTGCGGAATCCATATCTACTGTATGGGATGTTGCATCAAAAGTAGTAGAAAATTATGGTAGCGGTGAATTACGTGATCTCTCCGATCCGAATGCCCTTCATGAAGCAAAGCTCCTGATGCTTGACATTTCCAAAGCTAAATTCAAACTCGGCTGGGAACCCCGACTTAATATAGACAGGACTGTAGCCCTGACTGTAGCTTGGTATAAAGATTATACTCACATTCCGGTGTATGAGCTGTGTCTACGCCAGATTAATGAATATTTACAGAAGTGAAGTTCATCATTACAGGAGCCACAAGTTTCTTAGGCAAAGCACTTGTGCGGTTGCTGACAAGAAGAGGAGATGAAGTTGTTGCCATCGGGAGGAGAGACAACTCTATCTTTCCCGATAATGTGGAATACAGGTCTCTAAATATGGATGAATACTTTAGACTTACAGATGTTGATAAGGCAGATGTATTCATAAATCTCGCATGGGCTGGAACAGGACATGAAGGAAGGAATAACAATGACATCCAAAATAAGAATATAGTAGACTCACTGGAGGCAATACATATAGCAAAGAGATTGGGATGCCGTGTGTTCATTGAATCCGGAAGTCAAGCAGAGTATGGACTTGCGTGTGAAATGACCTCAGAAAAAACGGAATGTAACCCCATTTCTGAGTACGGAAAAGCAAAGCTAAGCTTGCAGAAACAGGCTTTTGAGCTCTCAAGGGAATTGGAAATCTCATACGTACACTTGCGTATATTCAGCTTGATTGGAGAAGAAGACCATGACTGGACACTTGTCATGAGCGTTATTGAGGCTATGCTACATGGAAAGCAGATAGGTCTGACAGCATGCACACAGACTTGGAACTTCCTGTATGTGGAGGATGCCGCAAAGATGATTTATGCGATTAGCAAGCATTTTCTGAAGTTGCCTTCTTGTCATCAAGCTATTTATAACATTGCTTCTGACGACACAAGACCTCTGAAGGAATTAGTGGAGGTGATTAGAGAGCAGGCTGGCTCAAATGGCACTTGCAATTATGGAGCTGTTCGCACTAATAATTTGGTGTCGTTGAATCCCGACATAAACTCATATCTATCGGATATAGGGAATATGGAATTCACTCCATACGAAGAGGTGATCAAGAAAATCATTCAGTCAAAAAATACTACACAATCGAACCACTATGATAAAAGTCTCTGATTTTATTTTTCGGCATCTCGTCGAAAGACATAATATTGAGCATTGCTTTCTTGTGACAGGTGGAGGTGCCATGCATCTTAATGACTCCATCGGCCATACCGAAGGTCTCAAATATATATGCAACCACCATGAGCAAGCTTCAGCCATTGCAGGGGAAGGTTATTATCGCACTAAAGGACAATTGTGTGTCACCAATGTGACAACGGGACCCGGTGGGACAAATGCCATAACCGGAGTCTTAGGTCAATATCTTGATTCAATACCCGGACTTTATATATCGGGACAGATCAAGACTTCGACTTACAAGAACACTTACCCTTATCTTAACTTGCGGCAACTTGGTGATCAAGAAGCTGACATCGCGGCAATGGTGACTCCGATTACTAAGTATGCAAAAACAGTATATAATCCCCTTGACATCAAATATGAGCTTGACAAGGCAATTGCCATTGCGCTTGACGGTCGTCCCGGTCCCGTTTGGCTCGACATTCCCTTAGATGTGCAAGGAGCTATGATAGATGAGTCAAAACTCAAAGAGTTTGATAGGAGAGAGCTTATTGATCCTGTGAAGCATGAGCTTGTCGACAAGCAGATACACCAACTCGTCGAAAAATTAAAGGAGTCCAAGAGCCCTGTGATATATGTCGGAAATGGAGTCAGGCTTGCCAAAAAGGAAAAAGATTTCATCGAGCTTGCTGAGCGACTTAATATCCCTGTTGTGACAGCTATCAGCGGAAGCGACATAATTTGGCATGACCACAGTCTCTTCTTCGGCAAACCGGGAATCTGCGGTGATAGAATCGGAAATATAATGGTTCAGAATTCAGACCTCCTGATAGTGCTTGGAACAAGACTTTCCATCCGCCAAGTAAGTTATGCATACGATCTTCTTGCGCCTGATGCATACAAGGTGATGGTTGACATTGACCTTGCGGAACTTGAGAAACCCACTCTGAACATTGACCTGGCTATACATGCTGATCTCTCGGAATTTATCGTGAAGTTTAAGAAGGCTATAGCTGACGTGAAATTGCCGGATTACAGCCGTTGGATAGAATGGGGGAGAGAAATCGAGTCACAACTTCCGACACTTCTCGATGACAATCCTTCTGTAGAGGGATATACGAACTCTTACGAATTTGCCGACAAGCTGTTCAGGGATCTTCATGAAGGGGATGTGGTAGTGACTGGAAACGGAACAGCATATACCTGCACATATCAGGCGATGAAAGTCAACAAGGGTGTCAGGGTGTTTGCTAATCAGGGTTGTGCAGCCATGGGATACGACCTTCCGGCTGCTATAGGTGCGGCTGTTGCAAATCCGGATGGTAGAACCATTTTAGTGACAGGCGACGGGAGTCTTCAAATGAATATTCAGGAACTTCAGACAATCGTGACCAATAAGTTGCCAATTAAGATATTCGTTTTGGAAAATGAAGGATATCTTGCCATCAAGACTACCCAGAAAAGCTTTTTCGGAGGCCATTTTACAGGATGCAATCCCAAAAGTGGCGTAGAATGCCCCGACTTGGAAAAGATTGCAAGTGCTTATGGCATCTCATATCTCAGTACAAATGAAAATGGTGCGGGGCTTGAAGAGACTATACGAAAGACTTTGGATCAGGAGGGTCCTGTAATTTGCGAGATTCATATACATCCCGAACAGACACTTTTTCCAAAATCCGCTTCTTTTATGGATGAAAACGGAAAGATGAGTTCCGCTCCTCTTGAGAAAATGGCACCTTTCATGCCGGATGAATTGCAAGCTAAATGCAAATTTAAAGGATGATTAAATCTTTGTTTTATGGAAAAGGAACATCTTTCTAAAGATAAACCGTTGCTATCAATTTGTATTCCCACTTACAACAGATGCGAATATTTGAAAGAAACATTAGAGAATATCACATCCGATCCAGATTTTAATGATAAAGTTGAAATAGTAATTTCGGATAATGCGTCTACCGACAATACCAAAGAAATAGCTGAATTATACTGTAATAAATTTGAGAATGTTCGTTATTTTCGGAATAATGAAAATGTTAGAGACGCAAATTTCAATCTATGTTTAACTCGAGCTACAGGTGAATATAGAAAACTGAATAATGATACATGCAGAATAAAAGAAGGTAAATTAAAGATTATTCTTGAAGCCTTAAAAGATAATGAGAAAAAGATTCCCATATTCTTTTGTCCCGCTTCCCCATTTTTAAAAAAGGGTGTTTATACATGTAGCGGGGTGATAGATATAATCAATAAAGTTGGTTTTTACCTCGGTTGGATCTTGATGTTCGGAGCATATCAAGAAGATTTAAAGTGTATGGACGTAGATAAAAAATACGTCCAATTGCAATTTGCTCAGGTAGCATGGACATTAGAGATAGTAAAAAAACATTCTGCAGCAATTGTAGTCGTAGATGATTTTTATAAAATATTCGATCCTCCCAAAAAGGGAGGTTATAATTTTTTCAAAGTCCAAATTACAAACCTATTCAGTATCTTTTCTGAATATGGACTTAAGGGCTTGGACTATGAGAGACAAAAATATAGATTGTTCAAATACCACATCAAGAACCGAATCAAGGAATATCTCATATTAAAAGAAGAAACAGGATTTGATTTATCTGATAGCTGGAAAACTCTATTTAAAGAGTACGGTTTACGACCATATTTTCTATCAAAATTGATATCTTACTATATAAGAAATAGTCTTCACCTTTTAAAATCAAAGAAAGACGAAAGATAAAATAAGTTGAGGAATGCAAATCTGACTAACAATAAAGGTAGCCTCATGATGAGGCTACCTTTATTGTTAATAGTTTTCTTAATTTAGAGATAGTAGACGATTGTGGTGACTGATGCAGGGTCTATGAAGACTTTGTCGTTAAGGTTGAATCGCTCTTGTTTAAGATTCTTGTCGGCTGTGGTAGTGTATGTAAACACTGCTTTCACCCCTTCCGGATTTGGCATATCCACAGTTACGCCATTAGTCTTATCATAGTTTGTCAGTACAACAACGAGCTTATTGCCTTCAGGCGCCAAATATGCAGAACCGAAGAAATCCTTGGTTTCATCCAAAGTGAGATCGACACGTTTGTAGCCCGGGCGAACGAAGAGACTATAGTTACCGAGAACCCAAAGATTGGGATTGGCAGCTACTGTGCCTCCTTGCTTAAAGTCATCGCTATCTACGCCTCCTTTCGGAGTAGTCTTTATAAGCTCAAAACGATTTTTCTGTCCCCAACGTTCTACAGACATTGCTGTCCAGTAACTCCAGGAAGCGCAACCAGCCACAGTGATGTCATTGTGGATCACACGGCTCATATACTGTGCAATATCGAATTCTGTTGCATTGTCATAGTTGCCGTCAAGTTCAGCCGGTGCATCTCCGAGCATTGACCATTCAGTCTGATACACTTTCAGATTACGTTCCTTTGCGGCAGCAGCAACTTTAGATCTGACGTCGCGCATTCCTGTCCAAGTGCCCTCTGTCCAATAGCTATGTCCGCATATAATATTGTCAAGACGCTTGATATCGCCAACGTAAGCATTGGAAGTTGGATTATAGAATGCATCGATGGTGTTTGATCTTGCATTTCCACCTTGATACAATTCAGTCCAAGCTCCTGCTTCTGCAATCAAGATATAAGTATCAAGATCTCTCGCCGTGAGAGACTTATCAAGTTCCTTCACAAGCTTTGCAATCTCTGTGTTTTGCCATCCTGAACCTTCCTGATTTGCCATGCCATTTTCAGCTACTCCCCAATCATATTGAGGTTCGTTGACAGGAGAGATGTGGGAAATATTGTAGCCGGCTTCTGTGAAATGTTTAGCCACTTCTGCCATATATTCCGCATATTGGGAATAACCCTCCTCTTTGAGATTGCCATGAGCTCCATTGTCGGAATATCCCATGCCGTTCAGAGTATACTGCACGAGAGGGGAATTGCTGAAAAGTACAAATTTCTCGCAGCCCATATTCTTCGCCTGCTCCATGAAATAGCGCTGTCCGGCACAGCTATTCCAGTTGTAGCTACCGGTGCTGAGATAGCTTTGGGCACGATTGTTTAATGACATATTGCTATTGTCACCCTGTTCCTCTGTTCCGGCGCCAAGATTGACCCTCCACATTGAAAGACCTATTCCTTGTGGTTGACCATCTGCGGATATGTTTTGGGAAAAGAGCAATTGAGCAATATCGTTACGGTTGTCGGTCCAATATTGACCAATCTGGTTGGGAAGCCAGCAATCGGATGCTGCAAATCCTTCCATTTCCTGGTATGTCATCGAAGTATTGACTGTCACTTTCTGACTTCTAAGAGGAAAGTTTGCCAATGGAGAAGTGACATCATCATCAGCGCTAAAGCTTGGTCCGGATGGTACTTCGCTACCAACCGGGTGCTTTGTTGAGACGCCATGTGGCTCATCGCTACAGGAGTCTAAAGAGATCACAGCAGCTCCACACAACGCAATTGATATTATAGTTTTCTTATTCATCTATATATTTAATCATTGATAGTTTATCGTTAATAATTAATTCCACCCGGGGTTTTGCGTAATAACACCATTTGAGTGTACGATCTCATAGTAGGGGATAGGATAAAGAAGATCGCGATCTTCTTGGAATCGGATACCTTTGTCGCTTGGTTCTCCTTGATTCCATTTTTCATACATATCAGCATCAGGCCCCATATTATATTTCACGAAAGATCCGTTTGGTCCCATGATGTTGCACATCATCTTCTTTCCGTTTTCGCAATCCCAACGACGTAGGTCGTAAAGGCGACACTGTTCGTGAGCTAATTCAAGTCGACGTTCGTTTCGGATAGCATCGCGGAGAGCTGTTCCGGTAGCCGTGACATCATTAAGGTGGACGCGGTTTCTGACTTTATTCAAAGCCCATTGGCCTTGGCTGTCATCACCGGTCTCAGCACATGCTTCAGCATACATCAGGAGAACGTCAGCATACCGAAGCACACGATGGTTAAGAGGTATCTTATCTATATTGTAGATCTCAGGTCGATCCTCAAGCGGAACGAAATACTTACGTATGATACGGGCTGACTTGTGTTGCGCTGGGTCAATTATGTAGCCTTTATAATAGTCAGCAGCAGTCCATCCGAATTTATCTTTATAATCATTATATTTTGCATCATTTATACCACACACTGATTTGTTGTTTGACACAAACTCTGAAAATTTACTTTCACCGGCAATTTCAGTACACATTGTCTTGATAATAGTCCAACGAAGACGCTCTGTATCTCCGGCAGCAATGAAAGCATTTTCAAGGTCGGAAGTAGGCTGTCCCCAGCTCCAACCATCCCCGACACCATTACGGCAACCGGTAACAACTGTCAGTGATCCACCAAGCGCGTATGTGTCGCCACCGTAGGTCTGTTGTACTTCAAAGAGGCTTTCTGCACTGTTGTTATGCTTCACACTCCATACGTCACCAAAATTGTCAAGAAGACGATATTCTCCGGAGTCAATAATTTTCTTAAGTGTAGCTTTAGCTTCCCCCCATTTTGCTTGGTAGAGTTGTGCTTTACCGAGAATGCCGAGAGCTGCTCCTTTTGTGATGCGTCCCATATCTGCAGCAGCGAGTTGGCTACGTTCCGGAAGATCCGGTATAGCAAGCTGGAGCTCATCTTCAATAAACTTGTAGCAATCCTCTTGCGACGAACGACCCACTCCGTTGCCTGTGCTGCCATATTCATTTTGTAGCGGCACTCCACCAAAATTGCGCACAAGATCAAAATAGAAGAAAGCCCGTAGGAAGCGAACTTCTGCAATGCGACGTTTCTTTAGATTCTCATCCATCTCCACATTTGGGATACGCTCAATGCAAAGGTTGCAAGAATTGATACCTTGATAACGAGCGCCCCAGAAATTTTGGAGGATACCCTCTTCTGTTCCGGCTGTCGGGAGGAAATGTGTGTTTGTTTGGTAACCGTCCTCTTGCGTGGTATTGCCATCCCAAAGGTCGTCTGTAGTCATATCCGACAATAGCCAGGTATTATATATTTGCCACCAGCCACCTCCCTTTGCAATCTGATAGTAGCAACCGCCTACAGCAGACTCAACTTCATCAGGAGTAGAGAAATAAGTTTCGAGGTTCTCCTTTCCACGCTCCTCTTCGGTAAGGAAATCATTGCAAGAGGTCGACAATGTGATTCCTGCTAAGATAGCGAAAGAATATATTATTTTTTTCATTTTTATAATTCTTAATTACGAAATAATTCTAAATTCTAAATTTAAAATTCAAAATTAAAATTTGAAGTCTACTCCGAATAGGAAAGTCTTTGGAGTCGGGTAATTTGCATTGCCGATACCTTTTTCAATCACACTTCCGTCATAGAACGGACGTTCCGGGTCCATACCCGAATATTTGGTAATGGTAAATAGATTTTGTGCTGAAAAATAGAGTCGGAGATTGAAGTTACCAAGCCAACTCTGAGGTAAGGTATATCCTAAAGTCAGAAGTTTGCAACGCATGTAGCTGCCATCTTCAACATAAAAATCAGATACTCGACTATAATTCTGATTGAGGTCGTTGTAAGAAAGACGAGGTATATCATTGCTTGTGCCTTCGCCATGCCATGCTTTGCTGAGAGTGCCACGATATACATTCTGTCCGCTACCTCCTGAATATCTTTGTTTTTCAAGATTGAACACGTCATTGCCGTATGTGCCGTAGAAGTTGGCAAGGAAGTCCCAGCCTTTATAGTTAAGACCTATGTTAAAACCAATCATCAAGTCGGGATAAGGATTACCGATATAGCATTTATCATCATCATTGAGCACTCCATTATGGTCGATGTCAAGGAAACGGATATCACCTGGCTGTGCATCCGGCTGAAGAAGATTGCCGTGCTCATCCGTATGGGCATATACCTCTTCCCAGTTTTGGAAAAGTCCTTGAGTGCGATATCCAAAGAATCGGGAAATGAGAGCTCCATCCTCATTCTTGATTATATTTCCATTAAGACGATTCCCCCCTGTCCATACAGGGCCATCACCATTGAATTTGATAGCCTTGTTTCTAACGCTTGAGAGTTGGACACCTACATCATATCCGAAATCTCCCACTTTATCGCGCCATGCGAGCGAGAGTTCCCATCCGCGAGCTTGCATCTCACCGATATTCTGCATGATTGCTGCCATCCATTGAGGATTGCCTGAAATTAAAAGTCCTGAAGCAGCATAAAGCATGTCATGGCTATTCTTCTGATAGAGGTCAAATGTAAAATTCAGACGATTGCTGAGGAAAGAAGCGTCTATACCAAAATCATAATCTTCTACAGTTTCCCAACGTAAGTTTGAATTTCCCATCTGTCCAACAATAGTAGAGGGGAAACGTGTACCATTGAATACATAATTTACGTCATTATTCATTGTAGAGAGGAATAGACCCGTATCTATGTTCTGATTACCAACCTTACCCCAACCAAGGCGAACCTTAGCATTGTCGAGCCAGCCACGAGTGCTTTCCATGAAAGACTCTTCGGAAAGACGCCAAGCTAAAGAAACAGACGGGAATGTTGCCCATTTGTTACCTTGTGGGAAGCGAGAGCTGCCATCGTAACGTATAGAAGCTGTCAAATAGTAACGGCTGTCAAAGTTATACATCACGCGACCTAAGAAAGAAGCGAGAGACTGGTAGCTTGTGTTGCCACTCGCAAATTGGTCGCCAATACCGGCACTTACCTCATGAAGAAGACTGTTGTTGCCCGGAATATCCTGCCGGGAAGCTTTTGCCCAATAATGAGCATAGCGTTCTGCAGTGAAACCTGCCATAAGTGTGAGGTTATGCTTTTCGGCAAACGTATCCATATATGTAGCAGTGTTGGTCCAGCTCCAATTCAACTGATCAGAATAGTTTCGCTCGTCGCTGTTCTTGGCATTCTGTTCGAGAGCATCAATATGGAAAGCATAGTTATATTTGTCCTCACGCTGATACCATAGATTCGCACCAAATTGCGTGCGCAAAGTCAGTTGTCTGATCGGCTGAATCTGAATATATGGATTCATCAAAAGCTGGAACTTGGTAGAATGATTGTCCATGCGGGCAAGAGAAGCTACAGGGTTCCATTCTTGGTTGTTGTAGGAGCGTTGGAAGTCGTTCATCGGATTTGCGGGATCCCATTCAGATTCCGGACGATAAACCGGGGTAGTGGGGTCCATACTCATAGCAGCTCCAAAAAGTTCAGGAGCTGATTCCCAGCTTTCAAGGTTGGGAGCGAGATCAAGACCCGCCTTCAACCAATTTGTGAAATTATATTCTGTGTTAAGGCGTACGTTCATCTTATCCCAATATCCTCCGCTGAATTGAGAGTTATTTCTATAGTAGCCGGCTGAAAGGCTGTAGACATATTTTTCATTACCGCCTCTGACGCTTAGAGAATAATTCTGAACGAGAGCCATCTTGTCGACTACAAGTTTCCACCAGTCAGTGCTGTCTACTTCTCCATAGTCTATGTATGGGGAATTCCAAGGAGCAACACGGCCGTCGTTTTGATAGCGTGCATAGAATACCTTTTCATATTCATCTGCCCATGCGATACTTGGCTTCGGGATATATTGCCATCCGACAGAAGCAGAAAAATCAACGTGAGTAGCTCCGGCTTTTCCTTTCTTGGTGGTAATGATAATGACACCATTAGAAGCGCGTGTACCAAAGATTGCTGATGCAGATGCATCCTTCAGCACTTCCATGCTTTCTATATCATTATTGTTGATGAAGTTGATATTGTCTGTATTCAATGGTACACCATCAACTACATACAGAGGTGCAGTGCCGTTGACTGAAGTGACACCTCGAATCATGACAGAAGGATTGGAACCGGGACCGCCACCAGAAGCTACTTGTACACCAGGAATACGACCTTGTATAGCATCCATAGCGTTTCCGCTTACCATCTCATTGAGCTCAGATCCCTTGATTGTCGAAATAGAAGATGTAAGGTCGCTCTTCTTGGCTACACCGTAACCTACTACGACGAGTTCGTCGAGCGATGTGGCACTCTCTGAAAGCTGGGCATTGATGACTTGTTGACCCTTAACAGGGACTGAAAGTTGCTGATATCCGACATAATTGAAGACGAGTGTAGCATTTGTTGGGACATCAGTAAGAGTATAATTTCCGTCAAAATCGGTTGCTGTTCCTTTGCTTGTGCCTTGCACTAAGACAGTGGCTCCAATCAGGGGTTCTCCATCAATTTTGGAGGTCACGACACCTGTCACTGTAACACCTTGAGCCCAAGCGGACAATCCCAACAACGCGATAAGCATTGTCAATAGGTATTTTTTCATGATAATTGTCTATTTTAGGTAATTCATAATTCATAATGCAAAATTAAAGTAGGACGTTAATGCTCATGTCACTAAAGATTATGCATTTTGCATTATGAATTATGCATTATAAAAGATTAGTTTTGTGGAATGAGTTTTGCTCTTTCGGTATGTGCATCAAAGATGAGCTTGAAAGTGCCTCCTCTTTCGATCGACTCCATATTCACCCAGTTGTCGGGCACGAATTGCTTGCGATAGCTTTCATCTCCCCATTTATCGAGATCAAACTGATCGCCATATTTCCATTTGAAATAATCAGCATTTCCGGTATAATGGTCATTGTCTGGATGCAAATTACCATAATACATGAATTTGCCGGGGTCGGCGCTGTCATCAACTCGCCAAGTTGCCAAGTTCCACCAGCCGTCATGGTGCCAGTTGTGGATCACGAAATGAAGTTTGTCGCCTTTGGTGAGTTTCCAATCCTCAACGACATAAATATGAGGATTCTTAGCATCTTGAGTCATCTTTGTCACTTCGCGTGGGCCGTCGCTCATTGGGCCGAAGTAGAATTCCTGCCACCAAGGCTCATTATTCCAATCCCACCACGTATTGAGGTCATTATCGCCGTAGTGCATGTGCATGACAGGGTCGATTGCATCTGAGACGGAATAAGTCTCAGTAGAGTAAGTACCATTGAAGGTGTCAAATGTAATGAGATAATAGGTGTTTGCTTGAGGCAGTTTGATCCAGTTCACTTCATCAGGATTGTCTCCAAGCACTGATGGATTATCTTTTGAAGGAGCGAAGCAAAGCGGTCCGAACGATCCTTTCTGACCAAGCAAAGATACTTCAGTCCCAGCCTTCTCATTATAATACCTTATCTGATATTTGAAAGGACCTATATGGTCGCATAGCACGGGAACTCCGAAGATATCGGAAGAGAGGTCGTCTTCATTCTTTACGTCGCAGAGCCACATCTTTTCCATATCCTGAAGTTCTTGCACCTTTACAAGAGATGTAAATGTAGCTGAATGGGCGGCTTCATTGGCTTCACGGTCGTATGCAGTCACAGTAGCTCGAAGTGTTGCCTCTTTGCTTGGGAGGATAAGTTTTTCCGAGAAATCGAACTTAGCTGTTCCATTCCCATCTACTCTTCTTGGGAATCCTTCCACAGCTTTAGGAGTGTCTTCTCCATCTGTGACATCTACGACGTCAATGTCAACGTAATCGACTATCCTATTGTCAGCAACGCTAAATTTCAAGTTGAAAGTAGTCTTCTCCTTGATCAAAACGATTACTTCATTGTCAGGACTTGTAGTGAAGTAGGGTGCAGACCAGTCTGCATCCAATGTCACCCGAAGGTTTTGCTTCTCTTTTCGCCCACCGACATCAGTGATAGTGATTTCCACATTGAAATCATCACCTGCCTGATTTTCCTGAATCTTGAAATTATAATCAAGATCATACTCCTTCAGAGGCTCGCCATAGATTTCAATCAGGTTAATGGTTTTGTTTAAGTTAATTTCATGACAGACAAGGTCGATGGTGGCGATACCATCTTTGTCGGTCACTTTACCGGCGATTTTGATTGATCGCCCTGCCTCAGTACGCTCATGAGAAGAGGACAAAGAAAGAGTAGGATTAGCTCCATCTACATCTTTCCACTCATTGTCGTTGCTGCAGGCAGTAAGAGCCAGAAGCGCAGGCAACCCTAAAAAGGATGCCTTGCGACAAATTGAGATTAGGTTCATTTGTTAGTAAATTAAAATATTAGGGATTAAAATTTGATATTATATTTTTGCTGAGTTTACTGCTTTAGGCGACCAAGTTTCGAAAAATCTGACCACCTTTTCTTTATCATATCCTTCGCCTGACTCAAGGAATCCGGAATCTTGGGTATGTATGACTTTGCCTTCCTCATCAAGCACTACCAATACCGGATAACCGAATCTGACAGGATTGCCAAGTCTTTTCAATGCAGCTGATGTAGCGGCTTTATTTGAAGCGTCATCCATGTTTCTTGGATTATAATTGACATGGATGAATACGAAATTGTCGTCTACAAGCTTCTTGATATCTGAATCATTTTCAATAAATTTAGCAAATCGTATACACCATTTACACCAGTTGCCTCCTAACTGGGCTACAACAAATTTGCCATTGGAAGCAGCTTTGGAAATTGCTTCTGAAATTTGCACATCCGGATTGATTGACTCATCATATACTTTTACGTTAGACTGAGCATTTAAGCAAAACATAGTCAGGGAAAGCAATGCTAAAGTAATTAGTTTCTTCATGAAGTATGATGTTTTTGTTATTACAGGGACAAAGTTAATAAAAATTCCCTAATACTGCAAATAATTAACACGCATTGACAAAATTACCAATGCGTGCCTTATTCAGAGTTAAAAATTGATTATTCTTTTGAGTCGTTTTCTTCAGCTTTAGGAGCTTTGGGAAGAGTGATATGGAGAAACATCCATCCAAGGAATCCTGCGAGGAAGGAGCCTATGAGAATACCTAACTTTGCATTGTTGAGAATTTGCGACATATAGACGTCTTCTCCAAATGTCAAATTTGCGATGAAGAGTGATACTGTGAATCCAATACCACCGAGCACTGAGACTGATGCTATCTGAGCCCATGTGCTCCCCTCCGGCATAGGGGCAAGCTTAGCTTTGATACATATCCAACTGAAAGTAAAGATGCCAATAAATTTCCCAAGTACAAGACCGGCAATAATTGCTATTGACACACCGGAGAAAATATCTGCTACATTCACATCGCCAAGCCAAATTCCTGCGTTTGCAAATGCGAAAAGCGGAACGATAATGAAGTTTACAATAGGATGTAGTGAGTCTTCAAGATCCTGAAGAGGAGAGATCACTTTGTCGGAAGCTGATTCTATTTCCTTCAGCCAGTTGGTCTGCTCCTTACTGAGGATGCCTCGTTTTTCCAATTTGTTTTCGTCTTCCTCTGAAAATTGTCCAATATTTTTTTTGATTGTCTTTATGTAGTTCTTAGGAGCATAGACAGGTTTTGCCGGTACACAGAAAGCTACCAAAACTCCTGCTATGGTAGGATGCACTCCAGATTGAAGGAAGAGAAACCATACAAAAATGCCAATTGTGACATAAAATGTCTTATAATGCACTCCATATAAGCCACCTATAATAAGCACGGCAAGAAGTCCGGCTGCCCAAAGAAGAGATACATAGTCAATATGTCCGGAATAAAATATTGCTATTACAAGAATTCCACCGATGTCATCTACTACTGCAAGAGTAGTCAAGAAAATCTTAAGACCGATTGGGACGCGATTTCCAAGCATCGCAAGGACTCCGAGCGAAAACGCTATATCTGTAGCCATCGGTATAGCTGCTCCTTGTGCATAATCCGTGCCATGTCCTAAAAGGAAGAAAATAGCCACCGGGATTATCATACCTCCTATTGCTGCGACGATTGGGAGCAACGCCTGACGGAATGAAGAAAGCTCTCCTTCCAGTACTTCTCGTTTTATCTCCAATCCCACAGAAAAGAAAAAGACAGCCATTAGTCCATCATTGATGAAATCCATAATCGACATAGGATGCCCATGATGGCTGAAAAGATTGAACGAGCCGACACGAAGAGCGATAGTGTGTGTCCAAAGGCTATTGTAGAAATCATGAAGGAACGGAAGATTGACTACTAAAAGAGCCAGCGCCGTGGCTACCATAAGCACAGTGCCACCGTTAGTATGGTTTTTTATAGTCTTCCTTGCGATAAAGAATGCATTTGCCATTGCTTAAAGTGTTAAAAGATTTAAAATACTAACAATCTTTTAACGAAAATGGTTGATTTTAACTATTAATCTACGATTTCTTAAAGAATTCTATAGTAATATTCAATAATTTTTATTAATTTTGCACTCAAATCCGAATTGTGTGCATTGGGGTGAATGGTACTGATGTAAATAATTGCGGAAAAACTATGTAGGATGGCGGGGGATACTTTTGAACTGACAAATTATTATTTATAAACATAATATTAATAAATTATGAGTTTAAATATCATTGTGCTTGCTAAGCAGGTACCTGATACGAGAAACGTCGGCAAAGATGCGATGAAGGAAGACGGCACAGTCAATCGTGCAGCCCTCCCAGCAATCTTCAACCCCGAGGATCTCAACGCGCTTGAGCAGGCTCTCCGCCTTAAGGATATGTATCCGGGCACCAAAGTTACTATCCTTACCATGGGACCGGCTCGTGCAGCCGAAATCATCCGTGAAGGTCTATATCGCGGTGCTGACAATGGCGTAGTACTCTCTGACAGAGCTTTCGCCGGCAGCGACACTCTCGCTACTTCTTACGCTCTTAGCGCTGCTATCAAGAAACTTGGAAACTACGACCTTATCATCGGCGGACGCCAGGCTATCGATGGTGACACCGCTCAGGTAGGTCCTCAGGTAGCTGAGAAACTTGGTCTTCCTACTGTCACATACGCTGAAGAAATCGTGGATGCTGACAATGGAAAGGTGACTGTAAAACGTCGTATAGAATCCGGTGTAGAAACAGTGAAAGCACCTCTTCCATTGGTAGTGACAGTGAATGGTAGCGCAGCTCCTTGTCGGCCAAGAAACGCAAAATGCCTTCAGAAATATAAATATGCAGCTGTCCCTTCAGAAGTTGCAAATGATGAGAAGAAGAAAGAACTCATTGAAAAGCGTCCATATCTCAACATAGGGGAGTGGAATGCTACATACGTAGATGCCGACCTCGCTCAGTGTGGTCTTGCAGGTAGCCCTACAAAAGTGAAGAGCATTGAAAACGTAGTCTTTACAGCTAAAGAAGCTCGTAAGATTGAGAATACTGATGAAGCAATCGAAGATCTCATCAAAGAATTATTTGCTAATCATACCATCGGCTAATTTAATATAATTATGGCAGACAAGAACAATCTTATCGTATATCTCGAATACGAAGACGGCAAAGTCGCAGATGTGAGCCTTGAGCTCCTCACTAAAGGTCGCCAGTTGGCCGATAAGCTGGGTATTAAGCTCGAAGCTGTTGTCGCAGGCGACAATCTTAAGGATATTGAGAAGCAGGTGATGCCATACGGCGTTGATACCCTCTATAAAGTCCAGGATAAGCGTCTTTATCCTTATACTTCACTTCCTCATAGCTCAATTCTGATCAATCTTTTCAAAGAAATTGAGCCGCGCATAGCATTCATGGGAGCTACTTCGATAGGACGCGACCTTGGTCCGCGAGTATCAAGTGCTCTTCATAGTGGTCTGACAGCAGACTGTACTTCTCTCGAAATAGGTGATTATACTGACGCTAAGACAGGTACAGAATATAAGGATCTTCTCTATCAGATACGTCCGGCATTTGGTGGTAATATCGTGGCGACTATCGTCAATCCCGAGTGCCGTCCACAGATGGCTACAGTGCGTGAAGGTGTGATGAAGAAAGAAATCTACAATTCTAATTATAAAGGTGAAGTAGTAGATTTAGATGTCAATAAATACACAGACAATACCGATTTTGTAGTTGACATTATCGACCGTCATGTAGAGAAATCCAAAGTCAACCTTAAGGGTAGCCCAATCATCGTAGCCGGTGGTTACGGTGTTGGCTCAAAGGAAAACTTTGATCTTCTTCAGCAACTTGCTGATGTGCTCGGAGCTGAAGTTGGCGCAAGCCGCGCTGCAGTTGATGCCGGATGGGTAGACCATGACCGTCAGATCGGCCAGACTGGTGTCACCGTTCGTCCAAAACTCTATATCGCATGTGGCATTTCCGGTCAGATCCAGCATATTGCAGGCATGCAGGATTCAAGCCTTATCATTTCCATCAATTCCGATCCGGATGCTCCAATCAATGCTATAGCAGACATCGTGATCACAGGCAAGATGGAAGATGTAGTGCCCAAACTAATCAAGTATTATAAAAAGAACTCGAAATAAGCCATGGCTAATTTTTATACAGACAATCCGAATCTCAAATCACATCTTCAGCATCCTTTGATGAAGAAGATCGTGGAACTCAAGGAACGCAACTTCGCTGACGCAGAGAAATATGACTATGCTCCCCTCGACTTCGAGGATGCTATGGATTCTTACGACAAGGTGCTCGAAGTGGTAGGTGAGATTTGCGGCGATGTAATTGCAGAAAATGCAGAAGAGGTGGATCATACCGGTCCGCGTGTAGAAAACAACCGTGTGATCTATGCTGAAGGCACAAAGAAGAACCTTGAAGCTTGTCGCAAAGCAGGACTCATGGGTATGTCGATGCCGCGTCGTCTTGGTGGCTTGAATTTCCCAATCACTCCGTATATCATGGCTGCCGACATTGTGAGCCGTGCTGATGCCGGATTTGAAAATCTTTGGGGTCTTCAGGACTGTGCTGAGACTATTTATGAGTTTGCTGATGATGACCAGAAAGAACGTTTCATCAAGCGTGTTTGTGAAGGTGAGACCATGAGTATGGACCTCACAGAACCTGATGCCGGATCTGACCTTCAGAGCGTCATGCTCAAGGCAACTCAAAAGGAAGACGGCAGCTGGGTTCTCAATGGCGTGAAGCGTTTCATCACCAACGGTGACTCTGACATTCACTTGGTGCTTGCTCGTTCGGAAGAAGGCACAAAGGATGGCCGTGGTCTTTCTATGTTCATCTACGACAAGCGTAACGGAGGTGTCAACGTACGTCGTATTGAAAATAAGATGGGTATCAAAGGTAGTCCTACATGTGAACTTGTCTATAAGGATGCACCCGCTGAACTCTGCGGAAGCCGTAAACTTGGTCTTATCAAGTATGTGATGGCTCTTATGAATGGTGCGCGTCTTGGCATTGCAGCCCAGAGTGTCGGTATCTCAGAAGCAGCTTACCGTGAAGCTCTTGACTATGCAAAGGATCGCAAGCAATTTGGTAAGGCAATTATCGAATTCCCTGCAGTGGCTGAAATCTTAAGCGTAATGAAAGCAAAACTTGATGCAAGCCGTGCTCTTCTTTACGCTTGTGCTCGTTTTGTAGATATCTACAAGATTTATGACGACATTGCTAAAGAGCGTCCTCTTACTAAAGAAGAGAAACTTGAGGCAAAGGCTTATAGCAAACTCGCTGACGCATTCACTCCGCTTGCAAAGGGAATGGGGTCGGAGTTCTGCAACCAGAATACATACGACTGCATCCAAATACATGGTGGTAGTGGTTTCATGAAAGACTATAAGTGTGAGCGTCTCTACCGTGATGCCCGCATCACAAGCATCTATGAAGGTACTACTCAGCTTCAGGTAGTGGCTGCTATCCGCCACGTCACAACAGGTACATATCTCAACTTCATTAAAGAGGCATTAAATGCAGAGGTTTCTGAAAAGCATGCAGGTGCAAAGAAACTTCTTGATGAGATGGCAGAACAGTACGAGGCAGCGGTAGCAAGTGTGCTTGCTGTCAAAGAGCAGTCATATACTGACTTCATGGCTCGCCGACTCGTGGAAATGGCAGGTCACACTGTGATGGGTTGTCTCCTTCTTGAAGAGGCTGAGCGCGACGAAGCCTTCGACAAGTCGCTTGAAGTATATGTGAAGTATGGTCAGGCTGAATGCACTAAGCATGCAGACTTTATCTCTAACTTCAAACCAGAAGAAATGAGCGCTTATACTTATTGATAATCAATAAGTTATTTATATAAACGGCTACAATTTTATACAATTGTAGCCGTTTTTTTATAATTTTTTTTGAAATTTCAACTTTTTTATATAATTTTGCATCCGTAAATCCGAAAGGACTTTCTTTTGGCATTACTAATGAGATACAGGTAATGAAATCCGGACTATTTCCGGATATAACTTAAAATAAAAAAAGATGTCTGATTTAAGGTTTAAAAGCGTAGAGGAAGCTTCATCCCGCAAGCCGGTAGAAGTCAAGCTTCCAGATGAAAGCGTAGAAAAATACTACGCCAAGCAGGTCTTCAACCGCCAGAAAATGTTTGAATACCTTCCGCAATCAACCTACCAAGCACTCGTAGACGCTATCGACAACAAGAAGCCACTAAGCTTGTCTCTTGCTGACAGTGTGGCAGAGGGTATGAAGAGATGGGCTATCGACAACGGCGCCCGCCACTATACCCACTGGTTTCACCCCCTTACCGGTGGTACTGCCGAGAAGCATGACTCATTTATCGACCACAATGGCGAAGGAGGAGTAGTGACGGAATTTACAGGAAAATTACTTGTGCAACAAGAACCAGACGCATCATCATTCCCAAACGGAGGCATTCGCAATACATTTGAAGCTCGCGGATACTCTGCTTGGGATATTTCTTCTCCGGCATTTATCATCGGTGACACCCTTTGTATTCCTACAGTCTTCATTTCCTATACAGGAGAAAGCCTTGATTACAAGACACCGCTTCTTAAAGCTCTTAATTCCGTCGACAAAGCAGCCACTCGAGTAGCTCGTTATTTTGATAAGAATGTCAAGCACGTGAAGTCGTATCTTGGTTGGGAACAGGAATACTTCCTTGTGGATGAAGCTCTATATGCAGCACGCCCAGACCTCGTGATGACCGGCCGCACACTAATGGGACATGAATCAGCAAAAAACCAGCAACTTGAAGACCACTACTTCGGATCTATTCCGATGCGCGTTGCGGCGTTCATGCTCGATCTTGAAACGGAATGTCATAAATTAGGTATTCCTGCTAAAACGCGTCATAATGAGGTAGCGCCAAATCAGTTTGAGCTTGCTCCAATTTTTGAGGAAGCAAATCTTGCCAACGACCATAACCAGCTTCTCATGAGCATTATGGCAGAAGTGGCACGTAAGCATAATTTCCGCGTTCTTCTTCACGAAAAACCTTTTGCCGGAATCAATGGCTCAGGAAAGCACAATAATTGGAGTCTTGGCACTGACACCGGCGTTCTTCTATTTGCACCGGGCAAAACACCTGAACAGAACCTCCAATTTGTCACTTTCGTAGCCAATGTAATGGCTGCCGTACATAAGCACAACGCGCTTATGAAGGCTTCAATCATGACTGCTACCAATGCCCATCGTCTTGGTGCAAATGAAGCTCCTCCGGCAATCATTTCAATGTTCCTTGGAAGTCAGCTAAGCCAAATACTTGATTCGATTGAGGCAACTGAAGAAGATGCTGTAATCAATTTTGATGGCAAAGGAAAAGTAAATCTTGACATTGCTCAGATTCCTGAGCTTATGATCGACAATACCGATCGTAACCGTACAAGTCCGTTTGCTTTCACCGGCAACCGTTTTGAATATAGAGCTGTCGGAAGTTCTGCCAACTGTGCATCAGCTTTGATCGCATTGAATGCTGCAGTTGCCGACCAATTGAATCAATTTGCTGATAGGGTAGATGCTCGGGTATCTGCAGGCGAACAGCTTAACCAAGCGATCTTTAAGGAGATGCGTCAACTCGTGATCGACTCCAAGGCAATCCATTTCGACGGGAATGGCTATAGCGACGAGTGGAAGAAAGAAGCCGCTCTAAGGGGTCTTGATGTTGAGTCAAGTGCTCCGCTTATGTATGATGCCTATACTCGTCCGGACTCTTTGGAATTGTTCCAACGCACAGGTGTCTTGACTCCTAAGGAAGTTGAAGCTCGTAATGAAGTGAAGTGGGAAATGTATAGTAAGAAAGTGCAGATTGAAAGCCGAGTGCTTGGCGATCTCGCCATCAACCATATTATCCCTGCTGCTACCCGCTATCAAAGTCTCCTTCTCGACAATGTTTACAAGATCAAGGAACTCTTCAAGGGTGACAAAATGGAAAAGATTGCCGGTAATGATCTTGAAGCTATCGAGAAAATATCAGACTATATTGCTGCTATCAGAAAGGGTGTAGAAGACATGGTAGAAAAGCGCCATAAAGCTAATCGTATGCCTGATGAGCGCAGCAAAGCCATCGCTTACCATGATGATATTGTGCCTGCAATGGAAGATATCAGAAAGAGCATCGATGCCCTTGAATTGATGGTAGACAATGAAATCTGGCCGCTTCCAAAGTATCGCGAACTACTTTTCATACGATAAGTATAGACATAATAAAATAATAAGACTCCTAAACTTTCATTTAAGTTTAGGAGTCTTATTATTTTAGGTCTCTTTTGGGGGTGCCTAAGTTAATTTGCAAGTGTCAGATCTGAATAGCTTACTGAGCCACCCGAGGAAGAATCTTGTTTGATAGAATCAGCTTTTCCTGAAAGGTTGATCTTGCCTCCACTTGATGCGGAAGCATTGATCTTGCCTACCGAAATGCCTGAAATGTTGACTGATCCTGCACTGGATGCCTCGGCATAGATAGAAGATGCTACGACAGCGTTGATACTGATTGATGCTGAACTTGATGTCTCTAACTCAACATTACCTTTCATCTTTTTAATTTCAATTGAAGATGCACTTGACAATTCCGCGTCAAGATTACCGTTGAGATTTGAAATCTTTGCTGATGCAGCACTTGACAAATCTACGTCTAATTTTTGGCATGTGATGTTGCCAACGTTAAAAGAGGAAGCACTGCTAAGATCGAGCTCAAAGTTTCCTTTCAATTTTAAATCACCTTCTACTGTCACATTCGCTGCTGATGATAGATCCACCTCACTCAGTGTCGGACTTGATACCTTAATTATAGATGGTCCTTGAATTTTAACATCCTTGTTGTTGTCATTGTAGTAGTAGACTTTTAAAGTCTTGTCCTTGACCTCTACCTTGAGATATTTTTCAGCAGATGGGGTAGTGGAGATATCAGCTACCCCGGTATTCTTACCTTGCACATAGATCACCTTAATAGCTTGAGATGCCTCTATCTCACTGAAGTCTGTGATTTTTACACTTTTCTTTACTGTGGCTTCACCGTCATTGCCATTTAAGCTAACATTGTTTCCCGCAATCCCACTGATAGAGCAACCTGTCAGAAACAAAGTTGCGCAAATTGCTAATCCTGTTGTTAATCCTGTTATGTTCATAATCATTTAATATTTGTCTCATATTAATAGACGCATGATATAGTGAAAATGTGACAATATTTGATAATTTTTTTATTGTCATTCGTCTTATATCATTTTTTTTGAGGATAAGAATTTCGCATACATATCGCGAAGCTGCTCAGGTGTGACTTCCAATACTGCCAATCGGGAAAAGAATAAATCACTTTCTTCGCCAAGCAATGTTTCGAGTCTTAACTTTCTGATTATCTCGACAGCGTCTTCCGTCACAAAAAATCCAAGTCCTCTTTTATTGAAAATTACCCCTTGTCGTTCAAGGATTTCGAAAGCTCTCGCCGCTGTCGCCGGATTCACTTGCTGCGACACAGCATATTCTCGCACACTCGGGATTCGTTCAAGCTTTCGGTAGTCTTCAAGAAGAATGCGGTCGCAAATCTGATCGGCAAGTCTTACATAAATAGGTCTATTGTCTGTCTGTATCATATCTTTATTTGGTCATAAACCTCTGGATTATCTGTGTATTCCTAAAGCGTCGCCATGCAATACACCAGCATGCAATATTTATGCAGGCAAGAATGACTACAACTATTAGAAATAAAATCCAGGCATTGTTCTTATCAAAATTGTCAAGGAATCTGAAGAAATTTTCCCAATTAATGTGCAAGGCTGCAAGAATCATAAGGGAAAGCGCTCCGGCCCATTCTATCACCATCATTACAACCCATGTCTTAATCCATGAAAGTTTTGGCCATAGCGAGCTTCCAAGAGCATAAATAGAGTTGCCCAAAAAAGCCAAAAGTATTATTGACACGACGATGTATCCGGAGTATTCAAAGTCAATGAATTTTTTGAAGGCTTCTATACTCGGGCCCCATGCGCCAAATGCAATCTGGCAAATTCCTAATCCAATAAATAGACCAAGTAGCAAAAGAAGAGTTCCGCAAACAAAATAAGTAAGCAATCTGAGAGTGAACTTCTCTATTTGCGAAGCAGGAATCATAAGGGCTGATATGCGTTTCTTTTTTGAGCCGTAATTGCTGAAAGTAAGTGATCCGAGCACTGTAAGTCCAATTCCTAATATCCAAGCAGAAATCGCAAGATACATTGTTCCATAGCTCGTCTGGCGATCTATGATAATCATGCTCACGTCTCTTCCAGTTAGTTCAGCCGTCTCTTTTAAGCCATGTATCGACATTCCGGCGTTGAAGCTAATGAGGAAAGCCAGCGCTGCAAACACACCGATTGCTGCTATGGCAAGTTTAATGTAATTGCCCCTATTGACTGTCAAGTCTGATTTTAGCAGAGCAGAGAAGCGTTCCGTTGAGAATGCTTTATTTGATTCTATTTTTTTCATAATTGTATAAGTTAATGTAGTGTCATGCAGGGAAAGCGCTTATAGGTTTCCTGGTATAGATATAGTTGAAAAGGGCTTCGAGATTTACTTCGGTTTCCTGCTGGTCGGGTGTGCGCATCTTCATGTAGGCATAACCACCCATTATAGGCTCGCTCCAAATCACTCCTGTCTCAGGCAGCACCGGTGCAAGACCGAATATGAACTTCTCTTGAAGCGCTGCTATCGACTCGTCGAGTTGAATGCCGTTATTGTCCATAATCGTGACATGGTCGAGAAGTTGATCAAGGTCTCTCACCTGATGGGTAGAAATGATGATAGTGCGCTCATCATTCATTGTCTTGACAACGGCTTTTCTAAATTCACTTTTTCCTGGAATGTCAAGTCCGTTGGTTGGTTCATCCATCAATAGCACGGGAGTGTGGCAGGCAAGAGCGAATGCCAAGAATGCTTTCTTCTTTTGCCCCATCGAGAGAGAACCAAGGTGAATATCCGGTGATAAATTAAAGTGGAAGAGAGCTTCCTTGAGAGACTCTTCTGAGAAATTTGGATAGAAAGGTGAATAAGCTCTGACGTATGCTTCCAGTGAGATTGCAGGAATGTCAATTTCCTCCGGCACAAGGAATATTTGGCTGAGGAATTCAGGATTCCTATCCCACGGAGTAAAATCATTGACATTGACAGTTCCTTCAGTGGGCTTAAGAAGTCCTGAAATAAGATAAAGTAGAGTACTCTTGCCTGCACCGTTGGCTCCAAGTAAGCCTACAATCTTACCGGATGAGAGATCCATGCTGAAATCAGCTATGGAATCTCGTTTGCTTCCGGTGTAACGGTAAGATACATTTTTTAATGAAATCATAATCTATAATTTTAATTAATAACAACCATTTCGTTTATTGTAGTAGTGTATTGGTGTAGTAATACACTGCAA
>JAIDTL010000036.1 GCA_029060725.1 Muribaculaceae bacterium
CGTCGGGCTTTCATTGCTGTGCCCCGTTGTTTCCCGATTGCGGATGCAAAATTACAACATTTTTCAGCCCTGTGCAAATATTTTTGAAAAATTCTTCACTTTTTTGTGGGATAAGGGGCGTAACACATTTTGATTCATAGAGATAAAAATATGTTAAAATATATTACATAGTGTTAATTCATTAAACCATCTCGACACTTATTTGTTTTAACAACGACAAAAAATCGCCGACTCCCATCAGAGCCGGCTATTTTTTTTAATTTATTTAGACGTCTGCTCTTGGAGGATACGATAACGAAGGGTATGGATGATTAGGCACAGAACTTTTTTTTGCTCCTTCTCTTGAAGTGAACTGGCAGATGGGGCGCAATTTTCCTTAAAGTATTTAGATTGTATTTACTGCTACGAGTATTTATTGCTCCGATAAATCAAAAAAAATTTTCTGCGCCCACTCTGCCGGTTCCAAATATCGTCGGGGGAAAAGAAGAGTTCTGCGCCTCTATTATATTTTGTTCGCGGTGGCGGTGGTGACGAAGGTTATGGATGCTTAGGCGCAGAACTTTTTTTTTGCTCCTTCTCTTGAAGCGAACTGGCAGATGGGGGCGCAGAAAGTCATTACTTATGCATCTTATAGTTATGTCTAAATAAATAATCGTAGTCTTTACAATGGATAATTCTCATATTACTTTTAATTCTCATATTACTTTGAACGAATGACCCGTACTATACCAAGATCATAGTTAGGACATTCTTGATTCCATACGCCAGGTCGGAAATCCTTCGCCGAGAAATTAATCAAAAGTCCTATACGGCGTTTTGTCAGCCATAGATATGTAGATATTTGAGAGAAATTTTGTGATATAAGATAAGCAGAGGATTTCAATTCAACGATGATTTCACCGTCTACGAGTAAATCTATTCTGTATGGATCCTTTACTTCTACTCCTTTATAGTATGCGGGTAGTAAGACTTGCCGTTCGACCTTATGACCTCTCAATTCGAGTTCGTATGCTAATGCGGATTCATAATAGTTTTCAAGAAGACCTTTGCCACATTGCTTTCTTACTTCGTAAGCTGCCCCGATAATGTCATACGTGACCTTATTTAAAGGATCATTGAGATTGTCTGAAATATCAAAAGGAAGAGGTTTTCCTTGGCAATAAGGTGTCAGATCCATGGTAAAATTGAGCTAAATAATACATTAATTATGAAAAGATAACGACAATGGATTCTTGAATATTACACAAGTGACATAAAATAATACTTATTATGCGTCTCTACTGTCATATCCGAGTACTATGATGTCGAAGGTTATGGAGTCTTAGGCGCAGAACTTTTTTCTTACGCCATATCTTTAAGCGAACTGGCAGATGGGGGCGCAGAACTTTTTTTTTTTAATTTTTACCGTACTTGTATAGCAGGTTCGATTTAATTTAAAATTCTTTTCTGCGCCCCCTCTGCTGGTTCCAAGTATCGTCGGGGAAAAAGAAAAGTTCTGCGCCTAAATTATATTCTGTTCTTTGGGGATACGATGTCGAAGGTTATGGAGTTTTAGGCGCAGAACTTTTTTTTTTGCTCCATCCCTTGATGTGAACTGACAGATGGGGCGCAGAATTTTTTTTCTTTTATAATTTTCCTTAAAGTATTTAGATTGTATTTACTGCTACGAGTATTTATTGCTCCGATAAATCAAAAAAAATTTTTCTGCGCCTACTCTGCCGGTTCCAAGTATTGTCGGGGAAAAAGAAGAGTTCTGCGCATCTATTATATTTTGTTCGCGGGGGCAGTGGTGACGAAGGTTATGGAGTCTTAGGCGCAGAACTTTTTCTTGCTCCTTCTCTTGAAGTGAACTGGCAGATGGGGCGCAGAATTTTTTTTTTAATTTTTATCGTACTTGTATTACAGGTACTATTTAAATCAAAAAAAAAATTCTGCGCACCATTCTGCCGGTTCCATGTATCGTCGGAGAAAAAGATAAGTTCTGCGCCTAAAGTATATACTGTTCTTATGTATTTATAGTATATATTGTTCTTGCGTATTTATATTGTTCTTGTGTATTTATATTGCTCTTGGAGATTAAGGATTAAGCACTTTTATTATCGATAGTCTTTGAGGATTTCTCGGAGGCGCTTGCGGGTGAAAAATATTCGGGATTTTACTGTGCCTAACGGCATATTCAGCTTGTCGGAGATCTCCTCATATTTATATCCTGCCACATGCATTGAAAACGGTTTACGGAAATCCGGAGCAAAACCGCTGAGGATTTGTGCTATCTCCTGCATTGCATAGCTCGTCTCAGGAGTGCCAATGCCGGAATCTTGCGACAGATTCAGATGATAGCAATCTTCAGATGAGTCAATGACGGTATTCTCACGAGTGTTTTTTCTATAATTGTTGATGAAAATATTGCGCATTATAGTGAGCATCCACCCCTTGAAATTGGCATTAGCCACATATTTATCCTCATTATTAAGAGCCTTGAGGGTGGTGTCTTGCACGAGATCTTCCGCCTCCTCTTTATTCAGCGTAAGCTTAAGAGCAAAAGAAAGGAGATTGCTCTGCATGCCTAATATTGAGTCTTGGAAAGAAGTTGTCTTGTTCATATTAGTTAGATATAGTAGCTTTATTACAGCTAATAGAAGATAGAAATTGAAGTCAATCAAAAACTTCCATTAATTATTGCTTTTTCCGAAGGCAAAGTTAGGATTTTTTTTTGAAACAAACAAAAAAAAATGATATTTTTTAAAACTTTTTTACATAAAATTTGTTACTAAGCAACTATTCAGCGACTATCTTGTTAGTTCTCACACAGAGGGCACACGGAGATTTTACTTCTTTTATATATAGCAAAGGCGTGACCCTTAGTGGGCCACGCCTTCTATCATTAATATTAGAAGGATTATTTAATGTCAGTGTCGCTTGCTCCTACATAACCCGGGTTCTGCCATGCAGCTTTCTCTGCATCAGTCAGGTTGGTACCGTCTTCATGCTGTAGCATGTCGATGAACGACTGAGGTATCGGGCGCACGTAGTGCTTGTTGGGATCGAAGTAAGTGATGTCGCTGTTGAGTTTCTTCGCGCGAGTCTCGATGAGCTTCAAACGTGAAAGATTTTCCCAGCGCACCATCTCGCCGCAAAGCTCACGGGTGTGCTCGTTAAGGATAAAGTTGATGGCACGTGCCTGTCTGTCGCCTGACACGCCTATTCTCTCAAGGATAGCCTCGTCTTCAGCAGGGAGGTTATCCCAAGTCCAGTTGGTCATGACATTCCCTGTTGATTCGTATGTCACAGCAAGATCCGGATTTGACAAATAATAGGAGTTCACTCCAAGGTTCCAACCCTCGTTGGCGGCAACTTTAGCTCCTGTGACAAAGGCACTCTTCGATGCAGCTGTATAGCAGCCGTCAACATAATAACTGCGGTTCTCACCCTGTTTCCAAGCACCACGCTTGCGAAGAACGTCGATATCTTCCTTCGCACCATTATAGTCGTTAAGACGAACCTTGATTTCAGCTCTTACAAGATATGTCTCAGCCAGACGAGCAAGAACGAGGTCGCGTGAGCCTTCATCACCTGCGAAGGCATTCAGGTAGCCACAGGTATGTTTGCTGATGCCGGGGAACATATTATTGCCCGGAGTACCCATGGCGCCAGTAGCCAAATTACCGAATTGTCTACCCACATACTCTCCGTTCTTATAAAGGATCCAAGAGTTAAGCACAGACTGGTTGGCGGGGCCAAATGTTGATTCACCGTTCAATTCCTGCACCCTACCGCCTGCCGGAAGACGTCCGTCTTCATCAACGAAATTAGAGTTAGTCTGATAACGATAAGCACCGAACTCAAACTTATCATACTTGTGTTCATCTTTCTTATTTATGATGAATACCACAGATGGGGTACCAATGTGTATCGGATACCTTTTCCAGATAGTATCAGTTTTTATCTCATTTCCGTCTTCATCCTTTTTAAATTCATAATCACCTTTCCATTCTACTGCAGTGCCATAAACAGTTGCAAACGATTTCCAAAGACGAGAGTCGTTGACATTGTCAAACACTGAGAGAGTATACTCGGTAGGACGGAAACGCTGGAAGTCCTTACCGCCAGTGATGCATCCGCGCTCACTACCTAAGGTCGTGTTGGCGAAGTTGGAGAACTGCGGATTGAAGAATGCACCAGGATTGCGGCTGGCGGTTCGTCCGGAAAAGTTGCCGTCTTGCGCTACGACGAGGAGTAGCTCGTTGCTCTGTTCGATAGCACAGTTGACTCCGGTCCAATTACCGTAGACATCAATTACATTGTCTTCAAGGTGACGGGCTGAAATCGCATAGTTCGCAGCTTCAAGACCTGCCTTGAGATATTTGTCTTTGACATCGCTGTTCCAGTCATCGTTGCGCTCGGACGCTGCGAAAAGATAAGCTTTGGCAAGGAAGTGTGCAGCAGTAGCCTTTGTCCAGCTCACGCCAGGACCGGCCATGCTGTTAGTCTCTCCGTCGAAATGGGTGTATGCCTGTTCGAGGTCAGAAATCACCTGCTCCCAGCACTGCTTGGGAGTTGTGTTATCTAAATTTCGCACTACTCCGGTAGTAGGTTTTGTCATAAGGGCGCAGTGTCCGAACTGGGATGTCAGGAGATAGTAGCTATAACCCCTCATGAAATAAGCATGTGCGAGACAGAGATTGATAGTGGCTTCATCCATCTTGAGATCTCCGTTTTCTACGGTGGCAATTATTTGGTTGGCAGATGCGATCCCGAAATACACCTGATCCCAAACAGTGCGATTCGTACCGGTATTACCGTTGACAGTTCCCCAGATAGGAGCCATTCGATAGTCGTAGGTGCTCCACATCTCGTTTGGTTGGTCAGTGCCGAATCCGAATTCGTCGGTACCACCCATAAATGCATTGTAGCCCTGCGATTCATAACCACCAATCCAACGCAGCTGTCCGTAGAGAGCCAGAGTCAGTGACTTCAGTCCTTCCGGTGTCTTCAGATAGTCAGTATCATAGCCGGTGGTGTAATGCTCTTCAAGGAAGTCGCTGGAGCAGGAAGTGAACCCAGCGGCAGTAGCTGCGATAAGACCGGCTGCTATATATTTATTGAATTTCATTTTAAGAATTCTGTTTTAATGTTAGATATTAGAAACCGAGTTCAACGCCAAGTACCCAGCTACGGTTGTAGTAAGAGTTGCCTGTATCAAGGTCAAGACCGCTTACAGACTGGCAGAGGTCGAATGGATTGATAACCTGTGCGTAAACCTTTAGATTCTTCAGGTCAACATGCTCGAGCAAGTTGCTTGGAAGAGTATAGCCAATAGATATATTGCGCATACGGATAAGGTTAGCCTTCTTATAGCCAAGTTGGTTATAGAATTGGTCCCTTGTACCGGTCTGCACACTGCCTGTATAAAGAGGCGCCTGGTATTCAGCGTCGGTGTTATCCGGAGTCCAGTAGTCAACAGCAGTGCCAAGGTTGCCAAAACCTGTAAGATATTGGGAATTATTAACCGTATAGTTGAAACGTCCGTAGAGCATGAAGCTCAGTTCGATTCCCTTATAAGTGAAGGTGTTGGTCCAGCCTGCGGTTGCAGAAGGACGTGTGTGACCCAAAATCACGCGGTCACTGTCGTCAATTTTGTAATTATCGTCCTGATCAACCGGCTTAACCATACCCGGTTTAAAGTTATAGCCATTTTTGTTCCATTCCTCCATTTGGGCACGGTCTTCGGCTGTATCTTGCCAGAGTCCGTCAGTAGCATAGTCATAAATCACGCCAATCGGTTTTCCGATGAACCAGTTGTTAGCGATATCGTCTTCCTTACCGTTAGCGAGTTCGTCGATACGGTCTTTCTGCCAACCGATATTGAAAGAAGTGTTCCAAGAGAAGTCTCGTGTCTCAACCGGGATAGCGTTGATCAAGAACTCAACGCCCTTATTGGAAGTCTTACCGATGTTGGCGATGGTATTGGCGTAGCCTGTAACTGTTGGTACAGACATTCCGAGAAGAAGATCTGAGGTCTTGGAGAAATAGAATTCAAGAGCACCGTTGATACGGCCATTGAGGAAGCCATAGTCGATACCGACGTTCCACTGAGTTGTCTTTTCCCAACCCACTTCCTGGTTAGCCATTGTAAGGAGGTCCTTGAAGTAGGCTGGATCATTGAGTAGGTAAACCTTTTCATATCCATCAGGATTAGATGGAAGAGGACCAATAGGAATGAAGATTGACTGCAATCTGTTGAGTGTAGAATAAGGATCTATCGCTGCGCTACCGGTAGTACCTACACCTGCACGGATCTTAAGATCGTTGAGCCATGACACATCACGAAGGAATGATTCCTGCTGGATTCTCCAGCCGAGAGACACCGAAGGGAAGAACGCCCACTTACGACCTGCAGATAGCTGAGAAGCACCGTCCCAACGTGCGGAAGCTGTCAGAAGGTAACGATTGTCAAAGCCATAGTTTACTCGGATCATGTATGATTCAAGCTGCTGCTCAGTAAGACCGGTGCTCATGCTTGCACCGTTCTCTTCTTTCTTGATGTCGAGAGACCCCATGGCGTTCCAAAGATACATATTCTGCTCTAGACCGCTCAACCCCATTGAAGCTGTCTCGACGTTCCACTTGGATGCTGTCTGTAGCAATGTCAAGCCTACGTTGTGTTTCTCAGCAAATGTATTGTTGTAAGTGATCATGTTGTCGAGAGTCCAAGAGAAGTCGCGACGAGTATTCCATTCAGCCTTATTCCTTCCACCTTTAATCCAGTTGTATGCGGACTCTGCTTCGATGAAGTTACCTTGACGGTAGTGACGGTAGTCAGGACCGAAAGCAAACTTGTAATCAAGACCCTTAAGAGGCTTCCAGATTTCACCGAAATGGAGGGTAGCTGAGAAATTGCCCATAAAACGGTAAGTCTCTCTCTCGGATATATTGTGCTCCCATTCGTCGATCGGGTTGTAGCATTGGTTGTCACCACCAGGGAACTTGATACGCTCTCCTTCAGCATTGTAGGGCTGAGCCCATTGGTAACAGGTCTTGTAAAGTTCATAAATTGCTGCCCTAGCATTAGTACCTGAAGGCGCGTAAGATCTCGACATACCGTAGTCCTGGAATTCACGTGAACCACTGAGTGAGAGACTGAAGGTAAGCCACTTCACCACATTGAGATTTAAGCCAACGCGAGCGGTATAGCGGTTGTAGCTCTGGCCCTTCTGAGTACCCTTGTTGTCAAGGTAACTGATAGATCCGTATGCGTTCATCTTTTCTACACCACCGGAAGCGCTCACAGTGTGCTCTTGAATGAAGCCTGTCCTTAGACACTGAGCAGTCCAATCATAGTCATAAACGTCTGCAGGATTCCAACTTCCGGACTTCCAACCGTTCATGACATTGTTGTAGCCTGTGGGGTCATCAATGGTGCCGAACAAGAGTTCATCGCTCTCTTTAGTCGGATTGCGAGGGTCCGCATATTTTGTCGGGTCGTCGAGATAAGCTGCCCAACGACGGTAGTTGATCAGCTGTTCCGCATTCATCGATGGGCTGCGGTCCACAAGGTTCTGGAATGTCACAGAGCCGGCATAGTTAAGGCTGAACTGACCGGTCTTACCCTGCTTTGTAGTGATGATTACTACACCGTTGGCACCACGAGAACCATAAATGGCTGTTGCAGATGCGTCCTTCAGGATATCGACAGACTCAATATCTCGGGGGTTGATGGTCTCAATACCTGCTTTAGACATGATAGGCACTCCATCTACTACATAAAGAGGATCCTTAGATGCCGTAATAGAACGTTCACCACGGATACGAATAGTACCGATTGTACCAGGACGCTCACTCGATGTGATGTCGACACCAGGAGCCTTACCCTGAATAGCCTCGAACGCATTGGTTACGGGGCGGCTTTCAAGCTCTTCTGCACCTATGTGAGTAAGAGCACCTGTGACGTCTGTTTTCTTCTGCACACCGTAGCCTACTACTACGAGGTCGTCGAGAACTGTAGCGTCATCTTTCATAGTCACGTTGATCACGGAACGGTCGCCCACTTTTACTTCTTCAGGGACACATCCTACATAGCTGAAAACGAGAACTGAAGTGTGAGTGACGTTCTTAAGCGTATAAACGCCGTCGAAGTCGGTTGAGGTGCCGTTGTTAGTGCCTTTGACCATTACGGTAACGCCGATCATCGGGTCTCCGTTTGAATCAAGCACCTTACCAGTCACCTGTTTGCCCTGAGCGGCTGCCGACAGGCTCACCACTGCCATTAGGGCGACAAACAGGAATCTGCGACATAAGTACGCAAATCCTGTACTTTCCTTGCGGTTGTTCATAATTAGATGTTGGTTGTTAAAATTATTAGGTTAATACTTAATTATTTCTTTATCTTAGGTTAACTTTATTTCGGTTCGATTCCCATTTCATGGTTTAGATTGACCTCTCAAGGAAATTAAACAGTGAATGCAAAATTAACTAAATTTTTATTAAAATTAATAGTGGTTTCACATAATGTGGGAAATACCATTATTAAATTAACCTATAATTGCATATTTTAACACAATTTAACAACCTTGACGTAACGTACATCTCAATTTTTATGAACTTTTAATAATAGTGAATACATAATTTTATGCTCTATGGCGGCTCAGGGTGATTCTTGACTTGGTGGGGCGCATGCGGAGCATGCTTTATTACGTTGGTTTGACGCGGGGGGATGCAGTCGGAGAGTTACTCTTTGACTTGGTGGGGCGCATGCGGAGCATGCTTTATTACGTTGGTTTGACGCGGCTTGACGCACTCGGAGAGTGCTAACTACTCTGTTTGACTTGGTGGGGCGCATGCGGAGCATGCTTTATTACGTTGGCTTGACTTGGGGGGACGCAGTCGGAGAGTTACTCTTTGACTTGGTGGGGCGCATGCGGAGCATGCTTTATTACGTTGGTTTGACTTTGGGGATGCAGTCGGAGAGTTACTCTTTGACTTGGTGGGGCGCATGCGGAGCATGCTTTATTACGTTGGTTTGACTTTGGGGATGCAGTCGGAGAGTTACTCTTTGACTTGGTGGGGCGCATGCGGAGCATGCTTTATTACGTTGGTTTGACTCGGAGAGTTTATCGTTTATCGTTAGTGGAGACTTTCACTTGCTCGATGCGGGTGGTCGACATCCGCGTCACTGTAAACTTAAGATCTCCTATCTCGAAGGAATCACCCTCTGCCGGGAGCGCCTCGGTATAATGCAGTATATATCCGGCTATAGTGTTATAATCTTCCGATTCCTTAAGATCTAAGCCAAGCCCTTCATTGACCGCAGCTATCTCAGCCCTGCCAGAAATCTCATATTCTCCATCTGCCAACTTCCGGAACATCTGCTTCTGACGGTCGTGCTCGTCTTCAATCTCTCCGAATATTTCTTCTACGAGGTCTTCAAGAGTTGCAAGTCCTGACGTGCCTCCAAATTCATCGATCACTATGCAAAGAGATCTTTTCTCAGCTATCATCCTTCGCATCATCTTATTGGCAAGCATAGTCTCTGGAGTGAAAATCACCGGCTTAATATGTTGACGCCAATCTGAATCCAAATTGAAGAGCTCCGAAATATGGATATAGCCTACTACATCATCTATATCCTCCTTATATACCACAATCTTTGACAATCCGGTGCGAGAAAACAAAGAAAGGAGGTCATCTCTCGACGTAGTATCCTTTTCCACTGCCACTATCTCATTGCGTGGCCGCATGCACTCCCCTATGGTAGTGTCTTTAAAGTCAACGGCATTGCGGAAAATTTTAACTTCATTCTCCACTTCGCCCTGTGCCTGCTGAGTGGAATGAAGCTGCTCCTCCAGGTAATCGTCGAGCTGATCCATGGTAATGAGCCGAGCATCCACCTTATTCTCCTTTATGCCGAAAAGACTCATCAATCCTTTGGTGATATATGATATAAACTTTGACACCGGATATAGAATGATGTAGATTATATAAAGGGGCAATGCAAACATCCTCATCATAAAATTCGGATTGATACGGAACGTGGCCTTAGGAATAAATTCACCACAAAGCAAAATGACAAGGGTAGAAAATATAGTGTTTGCTATGAGCACCATTGCTTCCGAATCGCCAAACCATCTCTCGAGCACCGGATTGATCAATACAGAAAGCGTGATGCCATACACTACAAGCACCACATTATTGCCGACCAAGAGCGACGATATGAACATATCCTCATTATGGCTAAAACCTTGGATGATCCGGTCGACTACTCCCCCACGCGAACCATCAATCTGCATCCTGACCTTATTTGACTGCACGTAGGCTATCTCCATTCCCGAAAAAAAGGCTGAGAAAACAACCGCCAATATCGTGATTACCAATGCAACTGTAAACGACATAATTAGTTTTATATTTAATGCTTAATGCTTAATTCATAATTGATAATTTATAATTTATAATTCGTAATTGGCTATCTTCTCATGTCTTCATTTACGGGGAATATGCCGGTAGGACGCCGTATGGAATATTTCGTCAATTGGTCGTTGCTCTCAAATCCATGACCCTCCAGCATACGGTCCGGTGTCTCAATGTGTATGAAAGAGTCGCTATAAAGCTTATTACGGCGCTGATCCCAAAATAATTGCTGGGTCATAAACAACTCCCCGGGCTCCTTATGCAATTCGACATTGCCATCAAGTTTCCAGAGATTGAGCATCCGGAAAAACTTTGCAGAGTCTGCCGCAACTGATGCTATGACATTAAATTGCCTGTCGTACTTCTGAAGATAAATTCCTTTTGGGAAATTCCAATAAGGGGTATCCACCTCATCATACACATTCCAAAGCGGCGAGACGATTTTATATTGAGTGATGCCGGAGTCTGAGATCAGGGTAGACACATTGACAGTAGACATTGTGGGCATCTTCGAAGGATCAATTCGGGAAGCGACTCCGAGTTTTCCGTCCTCCTTACACCCTGACAATGCCACAGAAACCGCCATACCCAATGACACGGCAATCCCCGACCATCGCCCGATTCTAAATTCCAAATTCAAAATTCCCAATTTCCTCAATTCTCAATTATTAACTCAACTTTCGCAAGTGCTAAAAACCTCACGCAAAGGCGCAAAGGGCTCGCTGAGAAACTATTAATTATAAACGATTAACGATCAATTATAGCTTCGCGACTTGGTTTTGGCAAGCACGCAATGATTGCGGGCTGCTACGCATCGCCCGGAGTGCGCAGAGAACAAGCGCAGTTCCTGCGCTAAGGGATTGCACTTCAACATATATGAATTATATATTATGAATTATGAATTATTAAATATTAATTGATCTTCCTCTTAAAGAACCATACCTCATTAAAGTTGACGCCAACCATTATATTGAAGTAGTTTTCTGAAAGCAAATTTTTCGGAGATGTCTGACGGTGACGCCATTCCAAGCCAAAATTTATCATAGTCTTTCCTCCGGGAGCGTTGAATCCTGTCCCAAGTGAAATTCCATATTCCTTCATGGTATTGCCGCCGATCTTCAGATAGTCGTCGGTGTAGAATGCTCCCAATCGCCAAGGCATTCTTTCAAAGTAGCTACCACGGACATTGTGAGTATATTCACCTCCCACAGAGAATCTCTTCCGATCGTTGAACTTCATTCCTTCAAACACTACCTGACCAGCATCATCTATCAGGGATGAGAAAGGGGCATCACTCCATTGCTGCAGAGAGAAGTCCGCTTCCACTATAATCTTATGGACCTTCTCGTGTGTATAAGACAATCCGACGCCAAAAGTCTGCGGAGAATAATACTTCCCGCCCATTTTGCTTTGCGCTACCGTATCGGGGCGAGAATCGGAAGTAAGATCCTGGATAGTAAGCCAAGTGTTGCCATGGAAACTCTTCTTCGGAGAATATGTGGCACCAACAGTAAATGAATTGTATCTGTTGATAGGCTGCTTATATTGTAGACCTGCCACAATGTTCCAGTCTCTGATCTGCATGATATGCTCAAAAAGCGACTGAGTGCTCGATTCCGGAGTGGAATAGACATCATTCTGGATGGTGCCGAAATTGTATGAAACATTCACACCGATAGAAAAACCCTTAATCTTTCCTGAGACACCGGCGTATGCCTCCGTGATGCCGCCATTACCCTGATTCTGACGGGCGCCAAACTTTATATCATCGCCAAATGAATAGCCTACCTGTGTCCATGGCACCATACCTATTGACATACCCATAAACTTAGACAATGGGAATTCCATGGTGACATAGTCCAAGCCGCCGCCAAAGCCATGATCTTTACCGGTATTGTCTTTGCTCCAACGCATATTCATATTTGCTCCCATATCCCAGAGGAAAGTCAAGGAGTCGATAGAAGCGTAAGAAGCGGGATTCATGACATTGATCTGACGCCCTGACTGCATGGCAATACCGACACCTCCCATCTGACGTTGCATAGAGGTGGAGCGATCGCCCAAAATGCCATATCCATACATCGAATATGGAGTATTATTATCGGCTATCGCCACTCCTGTGAATGACATCAACGCTACTGCTGCGCCTAAAATTTTGATCTTAGATTTCATTGTAATTATAGATATAAAGCAGCCCTCGCCCCATCAAGTCGGGGACATGGTCGGCCGGAATGCGTGAATTCAAGCAGCTTACGATCACTCCGGCATCGCCACCGGTCAGAGCTACCCTATTGCATCCAAATTTATTTTTATATTGTCTGAAAGTCTCTACAATCTCATCCGCAAGCCCCATCACCACACCTGAGCGGATCGATGAGTCAGTGCTGTCTCCCACTACCGGGATTTCCCCCTCCGCATTCAGAAGCGGGAGTGCTGACGTATGCGAATGGAGCGACTCAAATCTAAGTCGCAAGCCTGGGGATATCCTGCCCCCTCTAAACGTGGAATCGCTGTCAACAACGTCGAGAGTCACAGCCGTCCCGGCATCCACCACCATCACGCTTTCCCCCTTATAGATCGAAGCTACTCCGGCGGCAAGCGCCACACGGTCGAGGCCAAGAGTAGCCGGAGTTGCATAATCAATTTTGAAGGGCAACTTGGTGCTTCGCGAAAGCAACAATAGCCTTCCATCCAATGCCAAGCGAAGAGACTCCACCATCCGAGAGTCGATCTTCCCTACCGAGCAGAAAGCTCCGCAGTCGGGAGTCCAACGCTCCACCAATGAAAACACATCTTCAATAGCTTCTGCAGAAAAACGACACGACTCTATCGGCTCACTACCCTCGAAGAGTGTGAGCTTAAGCAACGTGTTGCCTTGATCAACTGCCAGAAACATTCTATGCCCCATCCGCAATACTTAATGTTTATTGTTCAATACTTAATGCTCAATCTCCTTCTTCATCTGAAAGGCAATCATCCAGCTTGCAATGATCTGTATGACAGCCCCAGCCATCGTAAACGCCACGGTCTGACGCATCACAGCCAATGGTCCGGAGAAAAAGCCTGAATAATATTGCAGTTTATAAAACCAGAAAGCCGCCCCTATTATAAAGCACATTCCAGCCCAAAACTCAAGTCGGCGAAGTCTTCTTAACCGAAGGGAATCACCGGGTGCGTTTACATTTATCACACGTGCGACAGTATACAACAAAGCTCCGCCGGCATATACCCACCTTCCCCAAGAAATCGGATTTCCCAACAAGCTGCCTATAAATGGAGTCATCATTGCAAGAAGGACGAGCAGCAAGCCCACCGACGCTGCAACTTCCACATATTTTCGTTTTGTCTCAAGATTGACCTTATCGTCTGATACTCGAGTTGTTTCGTTTTTCATCTTCATCTATTGGTCATTTTGATGGTGGCACAAGCAGAAACACGTCTTCCGTCGGACGCTTCATGTGATATTGCTCACGAGCTATGAACTCGAGAGCTTCATCACCATGCTCTATCGCAAGCCGACGGCTCCGATAATACGCGGCAGAATCCTTATTTTCCTTTATTTCCTTCTTGAGCCGCAATATCTCCTTCTCATATATCATGCTTTGGGTGAAAGAGGCGTCTTCATTGAGCAATAGCAACCCAATGAAAAAAACTCCCAAGATAAGCAATGGGATATTTGCACATCTCTTAAACCAATATGCGGTCTTTCTTGAAAAACTACTCACTTGATTCCCTTTTTTGATGATAGGCTGACACTTTACCAGCCACAAAAAATGTCACATCGCCGTATGCGGACATACGACGATGCAAAATTAATCAAATAAATGCGAAAAAACTAACTTCAACTCTAAAAAAATGTGAATTTACTAATTTTATCTGAGAATCACGCTTTATCATTTAGTTGGAGGTTTCCAAATGGACTCGGTAGGGCGCATGCGGAGCATGCTTTATTACGTTGTCTGACTCGTTGGGACGCACTCGGAGAGTGCTAACTACTCTGCGACGCGGTGGGGCGCATGCTGAAGCTCGGAAATCAGACGTCGAGGGAAAAAGCTTGGCGGATAGAGGGAACGGAATCGAGCTTCTCCCAAGAGAATAGTTCCACTTCGCGCTCTATTGGCTCTGATTCATAGCCTGATTTGAAAGTCTTCTTAACTTTCTGAGGTTTGCGGCCCATGTGTCCGTATGCAGCCGTCTCGAGATAGATGGGCTCACGCAGACCGAAGCGCTTTTCTATGGCGAGAGGTCGCATATCGAAGAGACCCTTGACGACGTCGGCAATCTGAGCGTCTGACATATTGACATTGGCGCGTCCGAAAGTATTGATGCAGAAGCTGACCGGACTCGCTTCCCCTATGGCGTAGGCTACCTGAACGAGGACCTCGTCTGCCACTCCTGCAGCGACAAGATTCTTGGCAATATGACGGCATGCGTAGGCAGCTGAACGGTCAACCTTGGATGGGTCTTTGCCTGAGAACGCACCACCGCCATGGGCTCCACGTCCGCCGTAGGTGTCAACAATTATTTTCCTACCCGTAAGTCCGGCGTCGGCATGCGGACCTCCGAGTACGAATTTACCGGTCGGATTTACGTGCAAGATATACCGGTCGTCGAAGAGTGCGCGTGTCTTCTCAGGGAGCTTGGCAAGAACGCGGGGAATGAGAACGTTGCGGACATCGCGACGTATCACCTCCAGCATCTTGTTTTCGGCTACCTTGCGAGCCTCCTCTGTGTCTTCGAGCGGTTGGATAAACTCGTCGTGCTGCGTAGAGATGACTATTGTATTGACATGGAGCGGGGTGCCATCATCAGCATATTCCACAGTCACCTGGCTTTTGGAGTCGGGACGGAGGTATGTGACGAGTTTTCCTTTTCTATAATAAGTCATTTCCTTCCCTTCGCGACGGATGTCGGCGAGTTCTTTGACAAACATGTGAGCCAAATCGAGGGTAAGGGGCATGAAATTTTCCGTTTCATTTACAGCGTAACCAAACATCATGCCTTGGTCGCCGGCACCTTGGGCTTCCGCCACTTCACGGTTGACACCACGCGCAATGTCAGGGCTCTGCTCATGGATTGCAGAGAGGATTCCGCAACTATCGCAGTCGAAACGGTAAGCACCACGGTTATAGCCTATGCGATCTATGACGTTGCGGACTACGGAGTGAAGGTCAATGTAAGCTTCGGAAGACACTTCTCCGGCTATCACGACTTGTCCGGTAGTGACAAGAGTTTCTATGCCCGTATGGCTTTTAGGGTCTCTGACGAGAAACTCGTCGAGAAGGGCGTCGGAAATCTGGTCTGCCACTTTGTCAGGGTGGCCTTCTGACACAGATTCAGATGTGAATAAATAGCTCATAATTTTATTTAATTCATAATTTATAATTCATAATGCATAATCAAAACCACTAAGCGCCTCTCCGAGGATATAGAGTTCTGATCATTGAAAATAAAAAAGGCATTTGGGCTTGCGCTCAAAATGCCTCGACAGCTTAATCCGCCTTTAGGGGCGGAAGTTAGAAAGCAGTTTTAGCATTTTTTTTAGTGGTTGCAAGCAGCCAAATTTTTCCACTATGCAGTGTCCTTTCGGATTGCGGATGCAAAGGTAATAAAAATATTTGAATAATCCACTATTTTTAATTATGAATTATGAATTAGGGTGTGAGTTCTATGTACCCAAATTCTGACTATATCATAAAGCGCCTCTCCGAGGCTACAGTGCTTTTGTCGGGGAAGCCCCGGACTGAAGTCCGGGGTTTTGCATAATGGCAGCTCTCCGAGCTGCTAAGTCAGATGCTTTAATACATATTCTAAAAATGGGACATAATAATCGGAACATCAAACTGAACACCCTAATTATTAATTATGACTTGCTTTAGCTTGGGCGAAGACTATTATGCATTATGAATTATGAATTCTCCCTTATATAAGTTGGATGAAATTGAACTCAAAATCGTCAAAGGCAATGAGGTTGATGCAGAGGAGCACTATGATGAGGAGTATATATTGCTCCATAGTGACTGAACGAATCAATCGGGACACCTTTGCAGGGTCGCGGTGCATGTGGGCAAATACCCATGCTGACGACACCATCAATATTAATGCCACACAAATTCCCACCCAATGAGATACATACTCTACGGCAGTGGGACGGATGATAAGGATTGCAGATACGATAAGAGCATTGCCAAGATAGATAAATCTCGTGAAAGCTCCCCCTTTGACAGTGACTAATGTATCGACACCATTGGTAAGATCTTCTTTATAGCGTAGATATTGAACCGCGATGTGAGCATTGGCAGCCATCAGACCGTTGATGATGGAATACACTATGACAGGAAGCCATTCCGCACTGTCGGGCATTTGTACGATTGCAGTGCCACTGACTGCCACAGGTCCGAAAAGGATGAAAGTGACTATGATCGACCACTTGGTGCGCACGATAGGATGCGGACCGGCAAAATAGAAATATAATACACAAATAATGACAGCCAAGTATGCTGCACCTATCCAGCCAACAAATGAGAAAAGAGCCAACCCTGTCGTGATTGCCAATATGGAGAATGCGTCAGCAACTATCTTCATAAGAGTCACACGCGTAGAATTGTTGGAACGTGAGTCCCTGTCGCCCATACCAGAGATATTGGCTCCGGCATTATAACGATAGTCTATGAATCCATGGTAGAGATTTCCTGAAATCTGAAGAAACATCACGAAAAGAAGAGTCATCAGAGCAGGAAAGAAAGTAATGCCACCCCGGATGACGGATGCTGTGAGGCCCGCCATTACAGCTCCAATTCCTAATATTAGGGAGACTGGATGGGCATTCTGGATTAGTAAGCGAGTTCTGGGGTTCACTTTATTAACTATTAACGATTAACTATTACTTGGTAATGCATAATTCATAATGCATAATGCATAATTGTCTGTCGCTGATTTCAGTCGAAAACATTTTAATGATATTATACATTTAAATCGGTCAATTAATTATGAATTATGAATTATGCTTTCTTAATTATTTTAGATGCCGAGATAGAGGATGGCGAGGAGCGAGCCTACTCCAATTATAATCCAGAGGGCAACCGCCTGCACGAGGGGGCGGAAACCAACTTGCTTCACGACTTTGATGCTTAATCCTGCTCCTATGGCAAACAACACGGCGATGAGACATTGCTTGGCTACGTCGACAAGGACATTATAGACCGGACGGAGAGATTCGGAGCCCACATACGTATTAAAAATCATTGCGAGCACAAAGAGGAAAATAAACCACGGGATGTTGACCTTCGACTTTTCTTCTTGTGTCGATCCACTATTGCTTTTCCTAAAATAGAGCATGGTAAAGAATGCGAGAGGGATGATCCAAAGAGCTCGTGTGCATTTGATGAGAGTTGCGAGATCGCAGGCTTCAGTGCTTCCCGGGAAGTACATCTGGTCGTAGGCTGCACCGGCACCCACTACAGAGCTTGTGTCGTGGATGGCTATCGCCGCCCAAGTGCCAAATTGATGCTGTGTCAGACCGAGGTAATGTCCCATCGGAGGGAAGATGAAGAGAGCGATCGCATTGAGAATGAAAATGACACCGAGAGAGACAGCCATTTCATTCTGGTCAGCTTTGATGACCGGACCTACCGCTGCTATCGCGCTACCGCCACAAATGGCAGTACCTGAGGATATGAGATAGGATGTCTTGTCGTTGATACGCATCACTTTGCCAAGCAGCACTCCGCAAACCATCACCAGGATTACCGAAGCGATCGTAAAGATCATGCCTTCGGCTCCACTTTGCAGAGACTTCTCAAGATTCATGCCAAAACCGAGCCCCACGACAGAGGCCTGAAGAAGGTATTTGGAAAGCTTCTTGTTGAATTTCGGACAGGGAATGCCAAAGATAAAGGCAAAGACAAGACCGATAAAGAGGGCTATTGGAGCTGTGATTATGGTTGCCCCGAAGATAAGTTTAAATGGGATAAACATGAGCACGAGGAGTACCCAATATAGATATTTGGCCATTGGTTTTTGTTTAAGTGTTTAAGTGTTTAATCGTTTAGGGACTCTAAGGGTCTTAAGGGCTTTAGGGGCTCTAAGGGTGGAGTTCGCGTTTAGGTTGGGGAGAGAGCGATTATGGTGCAAATTTAATATTTTATTGGGATATGGCAAAGAAAATTTTGATAAAAGGATATGAAATTTTTGTTTTTAAGATAAGATTCATCTCATAATTTATAATTCATAGTTCATAAATAGGGTGTTCAGTTCTATGTACCAAAATTCTGACTATATCATAAAGCGCCTCTCCGAGGCTATAGAGCTTTTGTCGGGGAAGCCCCGGACTGAAGTCCGGGGTTTTGCATAATGGCAGCTCTCCGAGCTGCTAAGTCAGATTCTAAATATACATTTTAAAAATGGAACATAAAAATTGGCACATCAAACTAAACACCCTAATTCATAATTCATAATTTATAGTTGATCGTTAATCGTTAATCGTTGATTTAGATATGGAAGTTAGGATTGAAGAAGGATGGAAGAAGGAATTAGCAGGTGAGTTTGACAAGACTTATTTTAAGGCTTTGACAGATAGCGTAAGGATGGAATATGCCGACCCTCGCGTGAGGATATATCCCCCTGCAGGAAAGATTTTTGCTGCATTTGACAATTCTCCTTTTGCAGAGACAAAAGTGGTGATAATAGGGCAAGATCCTTATCATGGTCCGGGACAAGCTAACGGATTGTCATTTTCGGTCAATCCGGGAATCGAAATTCCTCCTTCCCTGCGCAATATATTCAAAGAGATAAATGCAGATACCGGCGCTCCTATTCCTGAGAATGGAGACCTTACCCGATGGGCACGCCAGGGAGTGCTTTTGCTTAATGCGACGCTGACAGTAAGAGAACACCAACCCAGATCTCACGCAAACTTAGGATGGAGTGAGTTTACCGATGCGGCAGTGCGGGCTATCAATGAGCATGGCGACAGAGTGGTCTTCATGCTTTGGGGTGCGGATGCGATAAGGAAAGGGGGGATGATCGACAGGTCGCGCCACTTGGTATTGACAGCGCCCCACCCCTCCCCTCTTTCGGCATCACGAGGATTTTTCGGATGCAGACATTTCTCGCAAGCCAACGCGTATCTGATGGCTAACGGCAAGAAACCTATAATCTGGTGATCGTTAATCGTTAATCGTTAAAGCAAATGGATGTTGTGTGCGCGGCAGGCTTCAATTTGGTCTGAGGGCCAGATGGAAGCCTGGACTTCGCCGATGTGGGCTTTCTGGAGCAGATACATGCAAAGGCGGCTCTGCCCAATGCCTCCTCCGATAGAGTATGGAAGCTCTCCGGAAAGCAAGCTTTTGTGGAAATCGAAATTTTCTCGCTCTTGGCAACCACGCTCTTTCAATTGCGCTCTCAAAGATTCCGGGCTGACACGTATGCCCATTGACGAGAGCTCGAATCCACTTTCGAGTATTGGATTCCAAAGTATGAGGTCGCCGTTGAGACCCTGATAACCATCTTCATTTGGAGAAATCCAATCATCATAGTCAGGAGCTCGTCCGTCATGGGGTTTGCCGTCAGTGAGAGGAGCACCTATTCCAATGATAAATACGGCCCCGAATTCTTTGGCAGCCTCGTTTTCTCTCTCTTTTGGGGTGAGATCAGGGTATTTATCAAGGAGTTCTTGAGAATGGATGAAAGTGACTTCTTCCGGAAGCCATGGAGTAATATGAGGGAAGCGCTCATAAATTTGAGTCTCCACCTTTTTGACAGCTGCGAAGATTTTTCTGACCGTATCCTTGAGATATTCAAGGTTGCGGTCTTCTTTACGTATAGATTTTTCCCAATCCCACTGGTCGACATAGAGAGAATGAAGATTGTCGAGATCTTCGAATGTCCGGATAGCATTCATGTCGGTGTAAAGCCCATATCCGGGCGCGATGTCGTAAGCACCGAGTTTCATGCGCTTCCATTTGGCAAGGGAGTGCACCACCTCTGCCTTTTTGCCGCCAATGGCATCGATGGAAAAGCTGACCGGATGTTCCACACCGTTCAGATCGTCGTTGATACCAGTGCCGGAAAGGACGAATAGAGGAGCCGTCACCCGACGAAGATTGAGAGCCTTGGCAAGTTCCTTTTGGAAGGATTCTTTGATTTGCTGGATGGCAACTTCCGTAGTCTCGGGAAGGAGTTTAAGTGTATATTTTTTGGGGAGAATCAGCATGGCATTTTTGGATTTTGATATTTTTATTATTTAATGGAACGTAGCGAATATGTGCGGCCACGCAGGAATTTGCCAAGTTCTTCCGGCGATGTGTTGTGGGCGGCTATTTCTTCTGCTGTGATTGGATCGCCGATGGAAATATGAATTTCCTTGCCACGTTTGCGGAAAACTTCAGCAGGGAGACGCAAGGAGCGAGCCGGCCAACAAGCATGACCGAGGAAATTAAACCACCAGCTGTTGCTGCCATGGAAAAAGATCGGAATCACCGGGACTTTTGCCTTGCCAATAATCTGCAGCACTGATTTTTGCCATGGCCGGTCTTCAAGATGACCATGAATATCCACCTTACTCATAGCGCCTGCAGGGAAGAAGCCAAGTGGTTTGCCGTCTCGAATTTGACGCATAGCCTCTCTGATGCCATTAACTGACACTTGACGCTTTGCCGGGTCCTTAGAACTCCACGCATCCACAGCTATAAAATTGGGACGCATGGCGGAGATCTTATTAAGGATCATATTCACCATCACTTTATATTCCGGGAAGCGACGAGTGACAAGGTAGATAAGAGTGATGCCGTCGAGCGCACCGAAAGGATGGTTGGAGACAGTAATGAATCGTCCGTCGGGCATATTGTCGAGCACTTGCTGACCATCGACACGGAGCTTAAGCTTGAAATCTTCTTCCACCATACGCTTCACGAATTCCGGGCCCGGGGTGTCGCACCAACGGCCATGTACGGTATTGACTTCATCTACTTGAAGCCAATGGAGGAGCCAATTGACGAGCTTTTCGTGTCCCTTTAGCTTTGGAATCATTTCAGCGATATCTTCATAGTTGAGGACATCGGGGCGAATATTGTGCATTTCACGCATTTCTGCGTGGTATTGTCTATTTTCTTCTTCAGTCATTTGTCTATTGTTGAATATTGGATCCGGAATGATGAATGGATATGTAGGAAGCATATCTGCCCAGCCACCTGCCGAAAGCAGGGATACGCATCAGGACGCACTCGAAAAGCGCCACTGCGATGAAAGAGCATATAATGCCGCCACATACATCAAGAATATAATGATGAGATGTGTAGACGGCTGTAAACCAAATACCGAATGTCACAATTCCCAATATGCATTTCCATGTCCGGCTACTATGAATAATAATCGAGTATATGAATGCCACGAATGTATATGCAGAATGAAGCGATGGCATTGCTGCAAAGACATTGGCATTGCGGGCATAAAGACCATGAAATATAGAGAGCCCTGTCATCTCATCCCATCGCCCGAGGCCGGCGACTTCACCGGGTGTGCCGGGCACAGCATCAAAGCCATGCAAAGCCACATACCATGGCGGGGCAGCCGGATGAATATAGTAGCCTGCAAATCCTATAAGATTGACGAGGAGAAAGACAAGTGCAAATCTGAGATAGTCGTAGCTACGTCCGGAAAAATATACCCATAATCCATAGAAAATCGGAAGCGGTACCCAACACAGATAAAAGAGACCTGCGAAGAAGTCCATGACGGGATGATTGTGGATGGCAAAAAATTCATTAGGAGTCAATCTTAAGCCATCATTGAAGATGCCGAAAAGCGACTTCTCCGTCTCATATAGTCCGCGGACATCGACGGGATTCACTTCATAGTTAGGAAGAAGATTCATCCAATCGTAGCTTATTCCAAATAATATAAAAGGTATAAGAGCTACAACAAGCCTACGGGAAGAGGGGGCTATAAAGAAAAGAGAGCCAATCAGCAGAGCAAGGAAAATATGCTCCGGACGGAACCCTATGAAAAGAGCCGTGACTATCAGCCACACTCCTAAAGCAGCGAGGCAGATCAAAGCCTCGCGTGACTTCGGCAATCCGAAACCTTTATTGAAAAAATGTCGAGCCTTATCAGTCAATGCCATATTAAATCAGTGAAGATGCTTTTTCATATATTGTATGCGAGCTATAGCCGTAAGATTAGTAAAAAGAGCCATAACTCCCATTGCCACAGCTACGATCCAGAGAGGGTCGAAAGATGTCACGCCAGCTTGGCCGCAAATGCCTGATGCAAGCAGCGAAAGCGCTGTCAGAACGACCCTTTCAGGACGCTGCATAAATCCAATCTTGCAGACTACTCCAAGTCCTTCACCACGAGCTCGCGCATAGCTTACGAGGAGCGATCCCATAAGAGCGAGGAATGTGAGCAAAGCTGCGATATTCCATCCTTGACACAGAAACATATAAGTCACCGCTCCTACAGTGACAAACTCACAGTAACGGTCGAGCACAGAATCAAAGAATGCACCAAATGTAGAAGCAAGCCCACCGAGACGGGCAGCCTGACCGTCGAGCATATCGAAAAGCGAAAAGCCTATGATCAATCCTCCTCCCCATGTCAAGCATTTCCAGTCGAGAGTTCCTCCTTGAGAAGAATATGCTCCCCACCCTATTACAAGAGCTGCCGCTACATTACCTAAAAAACCAATAAATGTGATTATATTGGGAGTGAATCCTAAACGCAGCAAGAACCTCACAAAAGGATTTATTACAACATAAATACCTTGCTGCAAGGAGTCGCGCATCGACTTAGCTGTATTTTTTACTGAATCAATCATAATAATAAATTATAATAAGAGTAAAAGGATTATGTTTAATCTTTATGTGATTTAATATGGAGAATTTTATAAAGAGAATCCATAAAGCTCACCGCGTATGGGTCGAACTTAGAGGGACGATATACGAAATTGCGCTGCAGAACGAAATTCCAGAACCATGAGACAAGGAGCGACATCACAACTCGGGCAGTGGAGTAATATCCGGCTGCCTTAAAGCCCATCTCTTCAAGGATATTCCACTTTTTCAACAAGATATACAGAAGCTCCGTGCCTCCTGAATTGAGAATCAGATTGCCTAACCAAACTAATGCATATTTGACTACAACTGCCTTCCATGGGCAATTCTCCGCCCTGAAAGTGAACTTATAGCAGATTATACAATTGACAATCCCTCCGGCTACGACACCGATACCTGTAGCAAGCCAGGACAGATGCTTACCGAAGACCCAATAGAACATGACGAAACCGACAATAAAGTCGACCCATCCGGAAGCTTGGCTTGAGAGAGCTGATCTCAAGAATGTAGGGACCAACGATTTGCTCTTTAGCAAAGTATTTCCGAGATGCTTCAGACTATGGTCGTGATGCTCAGGATTTTGTGATATATTCTGGTCTGTTTCCATGGTGTTGGAATAATTCTGGTTATATACTCAAAAAAAGACTCATATCAATAATAAAATGACTTCCAAAATGCAAGCAGAATATATAGCTGCAAGAATATCATCTGCCATCATGCCGGCTCCTCCGGGAATCGATTCCATCTTTCGGATACCAAGAGGCTTAAAGATATCAAAAAAACGGAAGAGAGCAAGCGAGACAAGAATGAGCCACCAAGGTGCCACATCATTACCCCCACAAAGCGGAAGAAGCGATATTAGCTGCCCTACAGTCTCATCTACACAAGCAGCCACAGGGTCCTTGCCCCAATATTTTTCAGATACGCCACTTGCCCAAGTCCCAGCTACAGTAAAAAACACTACTGCAGCAATTGTAGCAATATATGCAGGGACTCCCGGACACCATAAATACAGAGGAAGCCAAAGGATAATACCGACAATCGCTCCCCAAGTGCCTGGCGCGACCGGGAGAAAACCGGCTCCAAAAGAAGTGGCAATCAGCTTAGGGAACAGTGGGAATTTTTCATCCGTGATAGGTATGGGTCTTCTTGATTTCATATTCTATGATTTTTAGCAGCCTTGCGGGCTCTTGAAAGAACAGTCTTTGCAATGGCACGTGAGGCTTCTTTACGTATAGGGGCAAAGCTTGGCCAGTCGTCGAAATTGACGAGATAGCACTCATTATGCTTGTCGAGCACTATGTCACAACCAAAAATATCCACATTCAGCAGTTGAGCAGCTTTCATACAAATCTCTTTCACCTTCTCTTGTAGAGCTTCAGAGGAATACTGCATCCGAAGGTCTTCTCCATCACTTTGGAATGGTATGAACGAGTGGAACCATCCTAAAGAAGCGACTCCATAACAACGTATCTTTTCTCCTGCCACATATCTGCTGACTACAGCTTTTGAAATATGGCGGAAGAAAAACTCATGAAGTATCTCCTGCGCGTCTTCCGGATGACGGCAACGGGCTATGTCTTCGAGATGATGCGTTGGAGCATCACCTTTTTTGACCCAACATGCACCGAAACCGGCATTCGTCAGCATCTTGCGCACATCGACATCTGTGTCGACTACATACGACTCCGGGAGTGGCATCCCTGCTTGTGAAAGCAAGCGCACCATGATCATTCTGATGCAATTCTCAATGCCATAGCCGGAATTGATCACTATGCGTCCGGAATCTTCGAGATGCTGCATTTTTTCGACAGCTTTTGTAGTACGGCACATAGCAAGCACGACATCTTCATCGATAGTGGCATTGCAAAATTCCTCTTCAGAATATACATTGACTTGGCATCCACGCTTGCGGAGTTCAGCAACGACAGCATAAAGTATCGCCGCATCGGTTGCGATGTGGTTAGGGGAGAAGATTCCCGCCCTTAAGACTGCCGCTATGTTGATATCTGCCACTTTATTATGTATTAAGCAATGTGCTATGAAAGTTTAGTCTTGTTTAGCTTCTTCAGAGCCCGGTTTCTGTCGGCGTTCTTGCTTTGCGCGAGGCATTGGATTAGCAGTAGCTTCACGGTGCATCTCACGATTGCGTGTCAGATCGATACCTTGATAGATAGCTTGCCGCATTGAAGTGGGGTCTGCCTCGTTTTTTCCGGCTATATTATAGCCTGTGCCGTGGTCAGGGCTGGTGCGGACAAATTTGAGTCCGGAAGTATAGTTGACTCCGTATTCGCGAGCAAGAGCCTTGAAAGGAGCGAGCCCCTGGTCATGATACATCGCCACTATACCGTCATACTTTGTGTAGTCGCCCGTGCCGAAGAAGCCATCTGCAGCAAAGGGGCCGAAAGCCAAGATACCATCAGCGACACATTCGGCTATGGCTGGCTCTATATGCTCTATTTCCTCCGTCCCAAGGAGACCGTTGTCGCCATTATGAGGATTGAGGGAAAGGACTGCTATGCGCGGCTTATCCATCCGAAAATCCTGCTTCAAAGCAGCGTCCATATTCTTGACGGTATTCACTACAGTTTCTTTTGTAATGGCTTCCGGGACATCTCTTAGAGCTTTATGGGTAGTCACAAGCGCCACGCGAATCTCATCATCGAAAAGAATCATCGTTGCTTTTCCACTTTCGTCGGCAAGGCGTTGAGCAAGAAACTCGGTGTGGCCGGGGAATGGAAACTTTTCGCTGTAAATGGTCTTTTTATTGATCGGGGCAGTGACAATGAAGTCGATATCACCGTCTTCGAGCGCAATGCATGCGGCTTCAAGCGCAGCCACTGCAGCTTCACCGGCTTCTTTGGAAGGATGACCGGGAGTCATTTCCAAACCTCTTTGACAAACATCGACTATGTTGATCTTACCATCTTGGGCAAATGCAGCGCTTCGGACGGGGGTAAAACGGAATGTTTCAGTTCCTAAGTCTTTGCGGACTTGATTGAGAAGTTCGGGACTTCCAAATATGACAGGAGTGAAGAGCTCCGTAATCCCTTCCTCATCAAGCGCCTTTATTATTACCTCGTAACCGATACCGTTGAAATCTCCGTGGGTAATACCCACTCGTATGGGGTTGTGCATAATTTTGTCTGTTTTAACTGCCAAAATTACTAATTTTTTTTTAGATTTACAAATAAAAATTAATTTTTGGCGGCGAGCATCCCGCAAGCGGCATCAATATCTTCCCCACGAGAGGCACGTATGGTGGCTGTGATACCGTGATCGTTTAATATCTTGCGGAACATCTGCATACGATCGTCGGAAGCCGGATATAGGTCAACACCGGGAATTTTATGGAATCTGATAAGATTTACGCGACAATCCAGATCGCCAATAAGCCTGATGAGCATGTTGGCATGCGCAACGTCGTCGTTGACACCACGCCACATTATGTATTCAAACGACAAACGGCGCTGTCCGGAAAAATCGTAAGATTTCAGCAAGTTGACTACCGATTGAATAGGGAAAGCCTTTTGAGCCGGCATCATAGACTCACGTTGCGGTATATCAGCAGTGTGGACACTGACAGCCACATGCACGTTGGTCTTTTCAAGGAGGTCTTTAAGTTGCGGAAGTTTTCCTACAGTCGAGACTGTAATACGCTTCGGACTCCAAGACAATCCCCAGGGGGCCGTCAAGATCTCGATAGCTTTCAATACTTCAGGAAGATTATCGAGCGGTTCGCCCATTCCCATAAAGACTATATTGGTAAGTTCCCCGCTTTCGTTGCCTCCTGTTTTGTTTTGGCGGATGGGCATAGATAATATCTGATTCATTATCTCAGCGGCAGTAAGATTTTTCTTAAAACCGAGTTTGCCCGTAGCACAGAAATAGCAATTCATCTTGCATCCACATTGTGAGCTCACGCAGAGAGTAGCCCTTTCTTTGTCGGGTATCATTACTGACTCTACCCGGTTGCCGCAGCCTACATCAAAGAGATATTTGACTGTGCCATCTTGCGATTTAGATGCCTTGACGGGTTTGCTTCTGCCTATCTGATAGTTGTCGGCAAGCCATGCTTTATTCTTTTTTGATATATTAGCCATTTCCTCGAATGAAGAGACACGCTTGGCATATAGCCAATCGGCCAGTTGCTTTGCCACGAAACGAGGCATACCACCTTGCTTTGCTACTGCTTCAAGGTCGTGGAGGGTCATTCCTATTAATGATGGGAGCATATATAATTATGAATTATGAATTATAAATTATGAATTATGAATTATAAATTAAAAAGGGTCATCGCCCGGTTGGGGATGACCCTCGATATTCGGGGATATTTAATTCTGGGAATAAGTTTGATGATCCTATCTTGATTATTCGCCGCCTTCGAACTTGTAGCTCTTGTTGACAAGCTTGTCGGCACCGCGGAGCATCTGATCGAGGTTTGGATTGACGAGCTGGAAGTACTGCTGCTCGTAGTTGGCTTCATTGTAAGGCATGTCTGCCTTGGAAGTACCATTCACAACAAATGCATATACACCATCTTCGCCCGGAACTACAACGAGTTTCTTGTCGGCTTTAGAACCGGCAATTTGTCCAAGCACCTTAGCATCATTGACACCCATGCCTCTACCCATACGGAATGATTCGAGCTGACGGGGTTCTACGCCCATGGCTTTAGAAACTGCATCGAGAGTCTTTCCACCCTTCTGATATTCAGCCACGAGGTCTTTGCCTGCTTTCTGGCGACGCACCTTATTAGTAAGATAGTTCTTCACATCAGCATTTGCAGCGGGCACATAATCATCATACTGAGCATCTACAGCCACTGCATAGAGCATAGGAGCGGAAGCATCCTTTGACTCGTAGATGTGGCTTACCTGGCCGGGCTTGCCATCCATCATTACCCAACGCACCACTTGACGGCTATCCGGGAAGAACTGATTGTAGCCGGCCATGCGTGGCACTGCGGGAAGAGACTGAGTAAACTGGAATGTCTGTACATTATAGCCGGCTTCAGCAGCATTCTTGCTGAAGAGCTCAGCTGTATTATTCTTTTCGAGGTATTTCTCAAACTTAGCGATTTCGTCGTCGACTGTCTTGGCAGAAGGATTGAGCTGATAGTTGTATTCTTCAAATTCCACCACTTCTACAGGAGCATTCTGCTTTACGATTTTTGCGAGCACTGCACCTTGAGGAGAGTTCATGATTGCCACATACTTGCCGCCAGCCTGACGGAGAGAATCGAGCTGAGAAGCTGCGAGGGCTCCTGTCGGGCCATCCTGTGCAAAGAGAGGAATCCACTGCTCCTTCTGAGCGAATACGCTGTCGGCAGAGAACTGCTTGTTGATGCTATCGATAGGGAGACCGGCGTTAAGGCTTGCAGTCACCTTTGCAGGGAGTATATCGCCAGCCACCTGGACAATATTGATCTGGATTGAGTCAACTTCATAGCTGCGCTTGCCCATCTTCACGATTTCGAAGCCACGGAGGTTTTCAGTGACCATGCTTACTTCTCCGGCCTTAGCCTCAGAAACGAAATTCTTGACCGGACCGTTACGAAGATCGGAGGTGCGGACATTGCTGCGGGTCATCACTACACCCTCCTTCTTAATATTAGAGGGAAGACCATTGGCTGCAGAATCGTTGAGAGCCTTGAGGGTATTCTGTGCAAGGGCCTTAGCGGCGGCACGGTCAGCGTCAGACGCTGCGATATTGATAGCGATGAAAGAAACTTCCTTTGTAGGCTCCTGCACTTCAAACATTGCCTTGTCTTCAGTATAAGCAGCATTGATTTCAGCATCGCTTACAGGATATTTCTTCTCGTCAATAGCACCGTATGGGCGGTAAGCAAGAGATACATTATTGGTAGCTACATAGTCATTGTAAAGAGCTTTCTTGTCGAGGTCGTTTGCCTTGACAGTACCGACTACGAGCTGCTGATATTTCTGACGTTTGATGAGCTGCTTAGTTTCTTCTTCCATTGCTACCCATGCATTCTGGAAAGGCTTAGCCTGCTGTTCCGACATGCCGTTGCGGCCAGGGTTGAAGATGATCTCGTATGCCTGTGCCGGAG
>JAIDTL010000037.1 GCA_029060725.1 Muribaculaceae bacterium
CTCTTGTCGGATTCGAACCAACGACCCCGAGATTACAAATCACGTGCTCTGGCCAACTGAGCTAAAGAGGCAATTTTGTTGATTTCAAGCTTCGAAGTTCAGTTTTAAAAACCTTCATTCCCGAAACCGAGTGCAAAGTTAGTACTTTTTTTTGAAACCACCAAATTTTTCAGAAAAAAAAAGCGTGTAAATGATAATTTTTTCTTCAGCCGATTGCCATTTACAATCGTTAAAAGTGGGTTTAACATTGTGATTCAGCAACATACAAATATCACTCCACAGTAACTGATTTTGCAAGATTGCGTGGCATATCTACATCTTTTCCTTTATTTATCGCTATATAATATGAAAGAAGCTGAAGCGGTATGCTCGTGATGATCGGTGTGAGACATTCCGGGACATCGGGCACTTCGATCACAAAGTCTGCAATGTTTTTAATTTCCTTATCTCCTTCTGTCACTATAGCAATGACACTTCCATGGCGAGCCTTCACTTGCTGCACATTGTTGACGATCTTTTCATAAAGATGGTCGTTGGGTGCGATGATGACTGTCGGCATCTCCGCGTCAATAAGAGCTATCGGCCCATGCTTCATCTCGGCTGCCGGATATCCCTCGGCATGGATATAGGAAATCTCTTTCAACTTCAATGCTCCTTCGAGAGCTACCGGATAACTGTATCCCCGCCCTAAATAAAGGAAATTATGAGCGTACGTAAAGATCAGCGACAGGCGCTCTATCTGGTCGTTGAGTTCAAGAGTCTGCTTGACATATTCCGGAATCTTGAGAATCTCCTCCCCTATCTTGTCGAGATCTTCCTTCGGCATCGTCCCCTTAAGCCCGGCTATGGCCATGGCAATAAGAGTCAACACCATCACCTGGCCGGTGAATGCCTTAGTGGAAGCAACGCCAATCTCCGGACCCACATGAATATAGGTGCCGGAATCAGTATTGCGTGGAATAGAACTTCCCACCACGTTGCTGATGCCATATACGTATGCTCCGGCTTCGTGTGCCATCTGGATGGCAGCCAAAGTGTCGGCTGTCTCTCCACTCTGAGACACAGCAATCACTATGTCGCGGTCGTCAAGCACCGGATTGCTATAGCGGAACTCGCTCGCGTATTCCACCTCGACAGGAATCCTACACATATCTTGGATCAGATATTTGCCTATTAGTGAGGCATGCCAAGAAGTGCCGCAAGCTACAATAATAATGCGCTTTGCATTCAGGAATTTTTCTTTACTGTCCAGAACACCGCTGACTATGATATTCTTTCCTTCTGCAACCACTCTGCCTCTAATGCAGTCGCGAAGCGTAGTAGGCTGCTCGAAGATTTCCTTCAGCATAAAGTGAGGATAGCCTCCCTTTTCCAATTGAGAGATGGAAAACTCAAGTTTCTTAACATCTACAGCGGTCTCTTCATCATTGAGGTTTATGAGCTTCAATGGGGCGTTCTTTGAAATAATTGCAATTTCATTGTCTTTGACATAGACCACATCCTTTGTGTATTCTACTATAGGAGTAGCGTCGGAAGCAAGGAACATTTCTCTCTCGCCGATTCCAATCACAAGAGGGGAACTCTTACGAGCAGCTATAATAGTATCCGGATTGTTTTTTTCGATCACAGCAATAGCGTACGCACCTACCACTTGTCGCAAAGCCTCTTTTACAGCATCAAGCAGCGTGCAGTTGTTGTGCGTCCTTATATATTCTATGAGCTGCACAAGCACCTCCGTGTCAGTCTCAGACTGGAAATTGCATCCATTTTGGATCAACGCGTCCTTAAGCACCTTATAGTTCTCTATAGTGCCATTATGTACGAGTGCTATTGCCTCATCCTCACTGAAATGAGGATGTGCATTTCTGTCGGAAGGTTCTCCGTGGGTAGCCCAACGTGTATGCGCAATGCCGGTGCCACCCGAAGTATCTTTGTCTTTGCAATACTCTTCAAGGTTGGAAACCTTTCCTCGCGATTTATAAACATTCAATTTGCCAGAAGGGCTCACCAATGCTACACCCGCGCTGTCATACCCGCGGTATTCCAGACGATGAAGTCCTTTGATTAGAATATCGTAGGCGTTTCTATCTCCTACATACCCTACTATTCCACACATATTCGTAAGTTTTAGATGTTTCAGTAATAAAAATGGAGAACACTCTCGATTGTATGATGGAATCACTTTTACTACATAACGCAGATTCCATCCCGGATATTGTATGCCTCATTCAGTCTTTCCCTCATCTTGTCTTGGTTGAAGCTCACCGTCATATCTGTGTGCCACTAAATATTCCCATGCCGCATCGTGATCATTCGGGATAAGACCATCGAGGATAGCGTCTTTCACCACTTGCTTGAGCCTTGATATCTCTTGCGATGGGGGGATACCCAGACGCTCCATTATCTCATTGCCGTTGATAGGATTTTTCCACTTCCGGTAGTCGTCGGCAGCTTCTATTTCCTTCATCCTTTCCCTTAATGCCATGAATCCGTCGAGCGCTGATTTCACCTTTATAGGATTGCGAGAGGTCAAATCTGATTCAGCAAGTATCATGAGGTCTTCCACATCCTCGCCGGCATCAGTAAGGAGACGCCTTACGCCGGAATCGCTTACACCCTCCTCTCCCACTTGTTGCGGACGCATGTGAAGACCCACGAGTTTCTGGACATACTTCATTTTCTCATTCATTGGCAACTTCATAGCCTGGAAAATTTTCGGCACCATCCTCTCGCCTATGAAATTATGATTGTGGAAGGTCCAACCAAGATTGTTGTCCCATTTCTTGGTGACCGGTTTGGCGATGTCGTGAAAGAGTGCAGCCCAACGGAGCCACTCATTGTCGGAGCGCTCCGCAACGTTATCCACCACTTTCAGCGTGTGAAGGAAATTATCTTTATGAGCCCGGCCTCCTACGTTGTCGACACCCTTCAAGGCATGCACCTCAGGCATTATCAGCTCAAGCAGCCCACTCTGGTCAAGAAGCATGAATCCAATGGAGGGGAGGCGCGAACGCATGATCTTTCCAAGCTCATCGTTGATCCTTTCCTTCGATATGATTTCGATTCTTCCGGCATTGCGCTTGATGCCTTCAAAAGTGTCAGGAAGGATATCAAACTCCAGTTGAGTGGCAAACCTAATCGCACGCATCATCCTCAACGGATCGTCGCTGAAAGTCACGTCAGGATCAAGAGGTGTTCTTATAATTTTTCTTTCAAGATCTGCAAGGCCATCGAAAGGATCTACAAGTTCGCCAAATCTGGCGCTGTTTAAGCAAATAGCCATGGCATTTATCGTGAAGTCACGGCGTTTCTGATCATCGTCAAGAGTGCCGTCTTCTACTATGGGCTTGCGAGAATCGCGAGTATAGCTTTCGCGCCTTGCCCCGACAAACTCCAGCTCCAAATTCGAATGGCGTATTTGCGCAGTCCCATAATTGGCATATACAGTCAACTTCCCTTTCTTTCCAAGCTTGGCGGCAACTGCTCGAGCTAAAGCAATACCGCTACCGATCGTCACAAAGTCAAGATCTGCAGAATGCCTGCTAAGGAAAATATCCCTGACAAAACCACCGACTACATACACCTCAAGCCCCATCTCATCAGCGACATTGCCAATGAGACGGAAAATAGGATTCTGAAGTTTATCCTTAAGCATCGTTTGAGTCATGAGTCTGATGGTTGGGAGTATTGTTGTCTTTATTTCCTTGTTTACGTTTATGTCTTCTTTGGCTGCCCGACTTACGTCCAGACATATCTTGAATATTGTTTTGCTCTTCCATTGGCTGCTCGGGATGCTCCTTTTTAGGATTGCCCTTTTGAGGCGAGTGACTTTGCTTATGCTTCGATTTTTTCTTCTTCGCCTTGTCAAAGCGTGTCAAAGCATCCTGATCGGTGAGATCGATATATTCTCGCCTCTCTTCCGCATCTCCGGCATCAAGAGCCAACGCATCCGGCTTTATCCCCTGCTTATTCAGGGCAATGATCTCAAACGCCCGCGAGGCCGGGATCACAGTCAGGTTGACGCCCATCTTCTTATCAGTGCTGTAAGTTAGAGTGCGTGTAAGTATATCAGTCTTAAACAGGAAATAATCAGAATCTTTAGTCTGAAGGATATCTTCTTTAGATGGCAGTTGCTTGACAGCCTCTGCGTAAGCGTCAATCTCAAAATTGAGGCAACACTTAAGCTTTGCGCATTGTCCGGCAAGTTTCTGAGGATTCATCGAAAGGTCTTGCATCCTTGCAGCTCCGGTGCCAACGCTCACAAAGTGAGTCATCCAGCTTGAGCAGCAAAGCGGACGGCCACATGGACCGATGCCTCCTATGCGTCCTGTCTCCTGTCGGGCGCCAATCTGCTTCATCTCAATCCTAACCTTGAATTCTTCGGCAAGAATGCGGATGAGTTTTCTGAAGTCTACTCTCTCGTCGGCGATATAATAGAATATAGCCTTGCTCCCATCTCCTTGATATTCTACATCCCCTATCTTCATATTGAGACCAAGTTCCTCAGCAATAGCGCGCGACTTAATCATCGTGCTATGCTCTTTGCTCCGAGCCTCGTTAAAGCGTTCGATGTCGGAAGGACGTGCCTTCCTGAATATTTTCTTAAGTTCGTCAAGATTATCAGGATCAAGCTTTGCCTTGACCATCTGCATTCTGACAAGAGGCCCGACCATAGTCACCTGACCTATATCATGTCCATTGGCTGCTTCTACAGCGACGGTATCTCCTATTTCAAGGCTAAGCTTCGACAGGTTAATGTAGAATCCGGCTCGAGTATTCTTAAACTGTACCTGCACTGCAGGGAAGTCAGCTGAAGTGGATATATCGCCAAGCCAATTGGTGGCATAAAGTTTGCCACGAGGCTCACGGCGCCATCCCATCACCTTGTGGGCCCCGCCACCTTCGCCGGACTCACTGACTTCACTGACATCGCAATCAGCGGAAGCACATCCGCCTCCTCCACACCCGGAGTTGCAACCTGAATCGCAACCTGCGCAGTCAGTACAGTCAGGAATTGGAATCTTTTCTAATTCATCCATGCTACAGTACTTAATTATTTGGCGTATGCCACGGCACGAGTCTCGCGGATGACAGTTATCTTCACCTGTCCCGGATAAGTCAATTCATCCTGAATCTTCTTTGCTATATTAGCGGAAAGGCTTTCAATTTCTTCGTCAGATATTTTGTCAGCCCCTACTATGACACGGAGTTCACGTCCTGCCTGAATTGCGTATGTCTTAATGACACCGGGATATGAAAGGGCGAGCTGCTCAAGATCGTTAAGACGCTTGATGTAAGCTTCTACGATTTCGCGGCGGGCACCCGGACGAGCTCCTGAAATAGCGTCACATACCTGCACGATAGGTGAAAGAAGAGATGTCATCTCCACTTCATCATGGTGCGCTCCGATTGCATTGCAGATATCGGGTTTTTCTTTGAATTTTTCAGCCAGCTTCATACCGAAGATTGCGTGTGGAATCTCCGGATCGTCGTCAGGCACCTTGCCTATATCATGAAGCAAGCCGGCACGGCGGGCTTTCTTAGGATTCAGACCAAGCTCAGCTGCCATGATGGCACAGAGGTTGGCTGTCTCTCTTGCGTGTTGAAGCAGATTCTGGCCGTAAGAAGAACGATATTTCATCTTGCCTACCATTCTGATAAGTTCAGGATGCAGACCGTGAATACCAAGGTCAATGCAAGTGCGTTTTCCGGTCTCATTGATTTCTTCTTCAATCTGTTTCTTGACTTTTGCCACTACTTCCTCAATGCGTGCAGGATGGATTCTGCCATCAAGCACAAGCTGATGAAGGGCAAGACGTGCAATTTCGCGACGTACCGGGTCAAAACCGGAAAGGACGATAGCTTCGGGAGTATCGTCGACGATGATTTCAATGCCTGTAGCGGCTTCAAGAGCACGTATATTGCGGCCTTCTCTACCGATGATACGCCCTTTGATCTCATCATTCTCTATATGAAATACAGTAACAGAATTTTCCACTGCGGCTTCAGTAGCCACACGTTGGATAGATTGAATCACTATCTTCTTAGCTTCCTTGTTGGCAGTCAGCTTGGCCTCATCCATAATATCGTTGATGTAGCCTTGTGCAGCACTGCGAGCCTCATCCTTAAGGCTCTCTATCAGGCGCTCCTTTGCCTCTTCAGCTGAAAGACCGGAGATGTGTTCAAGCTGCTCCTGTGCCTGACGATAGAGATGCTCCACTTCACCTTTGCGAGCCTCAAGCGTGCGCTCAAGGTTTTCAGCGTTGTTCATTCTTGTATCAAGGCTCTGCTTCTGAGAGTCAAGCTCTTTCTTGCGGCGGTTGAGCTCATTCTGCTGCTGATTGAGCTGCATCTCACGCTGCTTAGCCCTTGCTTCCGACGACTGAGCCTTCTGCATTTTTGAATTCGCAACTCTCTCTGCATCGGCAAGAATCTTCACTTCTTGCTCCTTGGCTTCGATTATCTTCTTGTCTTTGATCACTTCAGCATCCTTGCGTGCTTCTTCGATAATCAAATGTGCTCTGCTATTGGCATTCTTTTTGCTCATCATAGATGCAGCGACATATCCTGCAGCTGCAGCCACAACGGCTATGATAATCCATATTGCTGTTGTCATATCTTTACGTAAATAATATTGTTTTTATATTGTTATTATTGTTTTATAAATTCAAATCAGCCATAAACGTCAAAACCTTCCCGCAAGATTGCCGGAAGGGAAAACGTAGGATATCTGCTGTAAAAGAAAAGCCAAAACCTTCAGAAAATGCCAAATTCTCCCGCAGGGATATCGCTGTCTTGAATTGTATCGTCGCCTGAAAGCGCCGACAATTCCTTCAGCAGAGATTCGGCATCATCCAAATCATTTTCATATCTTGCCTTAAGAAAGAAATAATAGGAAGCAAAATGATATGCCGCCATAGCCAGATATGTTTTGGGCTCCTTATTGGGAATCTGGTTGTTCAGTTCCCGCATATAGAGTTTAAGCTCAGTTTCAATCCGTCTTACATGGTCTTGCTGAGAAAATGGGACTGTAAGCGGAAATCGCACTTCGCCAATTTTGACTTCAATCTTTATTTTGGTTTCTTTTGAATCCATCAGCTGATTTCTGCGTCTTCCTTGAGGAGAGAGACGCATCTGTCTATTTTTGCGATCAACCGTTGTAGCCTTCTTCGCGCCGAAATAAGGTGTTCGGGGGAGTCTGCAAGCCTATGCGATACGGTAAGGAAATCTATTTCCATCCTCGCATTCTGGAGATCTTGTTTGCATTCGGCAAGTTGCTCTTTCAAAGAAACATTTTCTTGCGAAAGCCTCTCAAGATCAGACATTGCACGGTCTCGCTGGATAGCGATAGCCGTAGCTTTCAGCCTTAATTCCTTTAGTATTTGGGCGAGTTGTCGGGCCATTGCCGGAAAAATCTTTACAAAGTTAATATATTTTTTGGAAATCTCCAAATAAAATCACCATTTGATTCCATTGAGTCGTGAAGATTGCTTGTCGTATTTAATATCTTTCAAAAGCGATGACTTCACTGCTACATTGAAATTGAAGCTTTTATACACTCCCACCGGGATGATCGAGCACGACATAGTGAAACAGTGCATATCACGCGAAATGTTACAGTTCATATAGGCTATCTTATGGGCTTGGAAATCATAACTGCACGACATCGAGAAATTCCAATTCTTTGTCGGACGGATATTGCCGGAGATGGAGAGGTTTTGTGTGAACTTTCCTCTATAGTCCATTTTCTGATAATCAAAGCCGCCTGCTATACCCGAATAGTTGATCGAATAGTTGATTGAGAGGCTCCACGGGCACTCCCAAGGGGTGTATCCGTCTGCATCATTCTTTTTATCTTCTTCCTGATTGCCTCTATTTCGACGAGAAGGAGCTGTGTCGGCAAAAGATGATTCTTCTTCGTCGTCATATTCATCATCATCGAAATCACTTCGGTTGTTTTTATTCTTGTCTTTGTCTTTTGAATCCTTTTTCTTGAATGTGCTGTTGTTGAATGTATAGCTGAAAGAAGTTCCCGTTGAGGTCAGCTTTACCCATCCTTTATGAGCCTGCCAGCGTGTCTTGTTGACCCTTACAGGTTGTCCACTTGAGTTCAAAGCGTATGTATATGGGTCCCAAGTTGCACTTAGGTTCAAGTTAAAGCTTTTCGTCAGTCGGAGCAATATTGAGGTGTTCAAATTACTCCAATTCATGGAGTCGGCTGCAAAGTTATAGCTCTGGCTCAATGAAAGGTTTTCGATCAGCGAGATTTTCTTTACTCCGGTAGAGTCGCTGTCGCTCTTCACTTTCATCTCAAGATTGTTGGAAAGTGATAGGGAAACGGAGCTCGCCATGCCTTGACCGGGACTGCCGAACACTCCATGCTGAAAATAGTTATATTTTTTAGTGATGTTCTGGCCGGCATTATTGGTATACGAATATTGACCATATATACCCCACATTGGGGCACTAAAGTCTGGAGTATAGTTGTATGAAAGGCTTGGAGTAAGGACATGGCGTATCATCTGCACCTTATCTCCAAGGAATTTCATAGGTTTGAAGAATCCGTATATCTTAGTGTCAGCTGATAAAGAAGCGTTGAAATCAAATAAATTGTAAAATCCATAGCAGGTATCTAACACTTCGGCGGAAGCATTTGGATTCCAATCTCTCTTTATCTTAGACGTATACATACGGTCGGTCATCGTAAGAGATGGAGAGACGTTGATATATTTCAACACAGAGAATGTAGCGGAGACAGGAACTGAGTGTCGGAAGCCGTTTCTCCAGTCTTTTATCAAACTTTTCTTGAAAAATACGTTTTGTTGTGCTGTCAGAGAGTTCTGGAACTGTCCGCTATAGCTGAGTTTGATTTTCTCATACCATCTTTCAGCGCCTGCAGCCTTTTTCCTTTTGAAAGGCGCCACTTGACCCAATGTTACATTTAAGTTAGGAAATGACACTGCAAGCGTCGAGTCTTGGGTACGCTGTGATATGTTGGTTGATGCACTCGCTGCCCATTTAGTGCCGGGGAAGCGATATGTCATATTGACAGTACTCGATTTCGTATTCTCTGTAAATGAGTTGGAGTAATAAGAATTGAGGTCATTTCGAGTGTAGCCGGAAGTAGAGAAGTTGACTGAAGCCGAAAATGACATATTTGGATTAGCTTTAGTATCCATGGAGTGACTCCACACCACTTGGAAGTTATGTTGCTTAGTATAGTCCGGAAGTCCATTGTCTCCCGTTATTGTAGTCAAATATGATATGTCAAATGAGCCATTGAATTTGTATCTTTTCCTATACGATGATCTGCCGGATAAGCCCCACGAACCTTTAGTGTATATTTCCCCCGTGAGAGCAAGGTCGACATAATCACTGAAAGCGAAATAATAACCGCCATTTCGGGCATAAAAACCTCGGGTGTAGTCGTCGCCGAATGTCGGGAAAATGATACCTGAAGAGTATTCCTTACTGAACGGGAAATAACCGAAAGGAAGAGCAAGAGGGAGAGGCACATCGGCAACGACCATATATACCGCACCCGCTACCACATCTTTTCCGGGACGCATCTTTCCTCTTGTGAGTTTAAAATAGAAGTGAGGATGATCATGTTCGTCACACGTCGTATACATTGCGTCTTCTGCAAAGAAACTACCATCTTCCATTTTTTTCGACCTGCCACCAGTGAGATAACCTTCGCCCTGCTCGGTAATTATATCAGTGATAAAACCACGTTGATTCTTAAAGTTATACGACATTGTCTTCGACTCGTAAGAGTCACCGCCATCTTGGAAAACCGGTTTTCCGACAATTTCTCCTACACTATCCACTCGACCTTGGGCATAGACAGTAGTGGAGTCCATGACCATTTTGATCTCATCTGCATTTAGTTTAAAGGTGCCATATTCCACATCGCCATTTCCATAAAGGAATGCGAGATTGCTTCCATAAAGCACTACTGAATCATTTGCTGAAAATGCTACGCTATTGTCAATGTCAACTTTTTCACGGTTGATGCGTGTCATGACAGTACGGTCATCATCAATGCTATCAATATCTTCGACATCTATGCTGTCAGTATTTGCTAAATTAATGCTGTCCGATTCTTCTATATCTATGGAGTCTCCTCCAATTTCCACTCGATCATTGATGAAGACTCCAAGAGAGTCCGGGGCTACAGAGTCGGCTGCATGGCGAGTCATAATCTCTCGCAGGAGTTCGCTCCCCATTGGTTTGATGCCTATGAGGCTATCTCCATCGGGAAGGTTTGTGGCGATCACTTCCGGCAATTGTGGCTCATCCCCACCAGAAGAATCTGACAGGGAGAAAAAGTCGCTTCTGGCCATTTTTTGAGATGCCGGCTGCGCCAGGACCAAAGCAAGAAACGACAACACAATCAATATTAAGAAAAATCGTCGCATAATACGCGACAAAATTACAAAAAAAACTTGACATTCCCCTCCTCTTTAACATAAAATAAGAAAAACTTCCAAGGATCGACCCTGTCATTTCACCAATACTAATATAAAAGACCCCAGACCAAAGTCTGGGGTCTAAAAGAAATATTTCTAATTTTTATACTTAGAATGCTGCTATACAAAGATTTGTCAGCCATATCCAAAGAGGACAGAATCCGATGAAGAGGATTACTGACAATGTCAAAGATGACGTACCAGTCGCAACGTATGTGTTATACTCATCGGCAATAATGATACCTGAGAAGGCTGGAGGAAGAGCTGCTGCTACCACAAGCATCTTCAGGTTTAGTGGATCCATCTTGAATACAAGACCGAGGATCAAAACCACTGCCGGCATCATGATCATCTTCATGATTGAACCAAGGACAGCCTGCCAGTTGATCTGGATCTTGATGGCTGAAAGTGTGATACCTGCTGAGAATACTGCCATTGAAGCATTTGCCTTAGCGATAAGGTCGAACGAAGGACTAAGCTCTTTAGGCCATGGAATTCCAACTACTACCCAGATCACTGCGAGGATAGGAGCCCAGGCTACTGGCTGCTCAAGGGCATGGAGCACCGGTTTCCAAGCACTTTCCTTTTTAGCTGTTGATCCCGGATTCTGCTTCTCCAATGATGCATTCATCAATGAAAGACCTACCGGAATACCGATTGCATTAACCACGATACCTACGATTGCAACCACGAGGGCTACGGCTGGAGATGTTCCGAAGATTGGCTCAAGCACCGCAAAACCAAGGAATCCGATTGTCGGAGAACCACTGATCAAGGCTGAGACGGCTGCATCTGCACCGGTATTTTTCTTAAAACAATATTTGAATACAAAATAAACAATCATGAAACAGGCCATGATACCTATGGTTGACACAATTGTCAGCTTGATATCTTTCACAAGATCCGCGCGGGATGCCTGTACGATTGATACAAACAAGGCTGCAGGCAATGCGAAGTCGAGCACGACCTTGTTGAATTTCTTGGAGTCTTCTCCTGTGAAAGCTCCCTTCTTACCGGCGATATAACCTGCCAGCATAACCACTATAATAGGAACAATGGCGTATAGAATAACGTGTGATATGTCCATAGTAGAATTATTTTATAAGGTTCATAATAAAGATTTTAATAATAATATCGGCTGCCTTTGAAGGTTACCCTGAAAGGCAGCCGATTAATGTAATTGATAACTAAATTTAAAATTCTAAATTCAAAATTCTAAATTATACTGTGTACTCAATCAGCGGTGCCGGATTAAGATATCCGATGTGTCCGCTCTCTGCGCCGGAGTTGTCAGCAAGCTGAACGTCGATCAAACAAGGCTTGCCGGAAGCGATCGCTTCTTCAAGTGCCTTCTTGAGGTCGGCAGGATTATCAACACGATAATTGTTTGCGCCGAATGCTTCACCTATAAGGTTATACTTGGCATTGATATCCAATGTAGTAGGAGCCGGAGCATCACCACCTGAAGGATTGACACCTATACCATTGTAGATACCACCATTATTGAAGATCACTACTGTCACAGGCAGTTTATAACGACAGATGGTTGCAAAATCCATGCCGGAGAAACCGAATGCTGAGTCACCTTCCACGGCCACCACCTTCTTACCGGTAGAGACAGCTGCACCGATTGCAGAGCCCATACCCATACCCATGATAGACCATGTGGCACAGTCTACACGATGACGTGGCAAGAACATATCCACTGAGTCACGCGTATCATCAAGCGTATTGGCACCCTCGTTGATAAGGATAACGTCAGGATTTGACTCAAGTACAGGTTTCACTACAGAAAGCGCTGTCCAATGGGTCATAGG